>NZ_JAIUMX010000056.1:0-23228 GCF_022565315.1 Cyclonatronum sp.
AGACCGATGTGGTACGCCTGACGCTGATGGCCGACGGTGTGAGCCCGAGCAACAACACGCAGAGCGTGAATGTAGGCATAGAGGCGGCGTTTTTCGATGAACTGTTCGCCGTACAGGCGGGTCTGCCGGATTTGTTTCTGGACGACCGGATGTTCGAATTCGCAGCCGGCGGCTGGGTTAACTACGAAGTGAACAACGGCCTGGGCCTGAACATCGGCTACGCGCTGCAAAGCCACAAAATTCTGGGCGTAACCAACCGCTTCTCACTTAAAGTCAAATTTTAAACTATCGCAACACCGGGGCATATAGCACGGGGCTGTTTACGTGCCGGCTGTCTCAAACATCTTTCAGAATAAATCTGAAACAAAAGCGGGAAACCGTAAATCTAAACAAAAAAAGAGGTACATATGAAAACCTATACCAAAGCGCTGCTCATGCTTGCACTGTTCGTTTTTGGCGCAGCAAGTTATGCGGTAGCAGAAGAGGACCCGATTACGGTCACCTTCCGGGTTAACACCTCAACCGTTGCTGATACCCTCAGCGCAGACGGGGTGCTCCAAATCCGTGGTGCTGTAAACGGAACCGAGTTCAACGCTGAAGACTACTTCGGCCAGAACATTAACTGGGGTTCAAGCTCAGTTCAGGCCCAGAATATTGCCGGTGATTACTGGGAACTTAATCTCCTGATGGCTCCCGGCGATCAGCTTGTCTATAAATTCTGGGCAGGTTCTGACACAGAGAACGGGCTCGGATTTAATGGCGGATGGGAATTTGATCCTACCGGCGGCGGAAACTACACGTACACCGTGCCTGAAGATGCTGATGGGGATATCGTGCTTCCTATCGCGTATTTTGCCGGAACCAACGCAGACCGCACAGCTCCTTTTGAGCCTTCGGAAGAAGGTTTTACAGCTGTTCACTTCCGTGTGAACGTTGGTGCGCGGGTAGCTACAAACCAGTACGATCCTGAAGATCCTGATCATGTTGTAGGGGTTCGTGGAAATTACAATCAGGAAACCGGTCAGGTTCTTTACAAGTATGTGATCGACACACCGGCCGGCGTGCAGTGGGAAGACGGATCTGACAAGACCTTCTTCATTCCATCCGCTGATTCCACCATCCGCTGGACCAACTTCAACAATGAAGTGCCTCCGAGTGGTGAAATCATTGAAGCTGAAGTAGAATTCCGTGCCAACGTTGGTCTGCTCGAGCAGCTTGGCTACTTCAACCGTGGTATTGGCGACCGTGTTGCCGTTCCCGGTGCGTTCAACAACTGGGATTCAAGTACTTCAATGACCTATGATGAAGGTGAAGATATCTGGAGAAGCTCTTTTGTACTTACCCGCGAAGTAGGTCAGCAGATTCCTTACAAATACTTCATCGTTTGGGATGAAAGCCGTTTCGACTCTTCAAGCCCGAACTACATCCCGAACCTGATATCAGGTAACGGTTGGGAAGAGCCGGGTGCATTTGGCGGCGGCGATCGTTTGTACGATTTCGGCAGCTCACCATTCCAGGTTGCTACCGGCGATTTTGGCGGCGATATCGGCTTCTTCAACAGTCTTCCGCAGCAGGCGCTCATAACTTCTGAAGGTACCGGTACCGATACCTATACCGTAACCTTCCCGCTCGATATGACGGATGCCATCGCCAACGCCGATAACCCGTTCACTCCGGGTGAAGATGAAGTGTTCCTTGTGGTTGAAACACCAATTTTTGGTCTCACCCAGAACCTTTCTGTTGGCGACGGTTCCCCGGGCCTTAATGATCCGGCCCAGCGCGACCGCCTGCGTTTCACCCGTGTTGGTGATACCAACATGTATGAGCTTGAACTCGAAATCCTTCTGCCAACGGAAAATCACTTTGGTTTCAGAATTGCTTACGGCCCGGAAGACGGCCCGTATGTAATCAATGGTGGCGGATTTAACGCAGGCCGTCGTTACTATCGCTACATCGAACCTGAAGTAGTGATTGGTGATGTAACTATCTGGCCAACCGGCGGCTTTACCTTCGATGAAATTGTTTGGAAAGCTGAAGACCTCGACTTCCCTGCTCCGCCGAGCTATGGTTTAGGTGAAGAAGATGCTCCTGTTATGTTGTCTGATTTCCCGCAGCTCGACTGGGGTACTACTTTCGCACTTACCCGCGAAACACAGCCTGAAACCAACAACCACTTGTACTCAGGTACAGTTTACTTCCCTGTAACGCCAACAAGCGTACAGCCGGGCAGCGAGCTTCCGCGTGCCATCACGCTGAGCCAGAATTACCCGAACCCTTTCAACCCGACAACCAACATCAACTTCACCCTGCCGGAATCAGCTGATATCCGTCTGGATGTGTTCAACGTGTTGGGGCAGCGTGTTGCTACACTGGCTAACGGTACCTTCAGTGCCGGCGTACATACTGTACAATTTGATGCCAGCCGCCTGTCTTCAGGGGTATATCTGTACCGCCTGCAGTCCGGTAATTTTACGACACAGCGCACTATGATGCTCGTGAAGTAAATCCAAGCAAGTATAGACTTTCCTCCGGTTAGTTTCGGATGAAATAAAAATGCCATATCATCCGGAGGCCTGTAACAGGCCTCCGGATTCTTTTCCGGACCCAAACTACAATGCGGTTTGGAAACCGTTCAACCAAGCACGAGAGGATTTCATTGTGTCTGTAACAATTTACGATATCGCCAAAGAGGCAGGGGTTAGCATTGCAACCGTTTCACGCGTGTTTAACAACAGCACGAACGTGTCTGAAAAATCACGAACGAAAATTCTGCAGCTTGCGAAAAAGATGGGGTATCACCCGCAGGCCATGGCGCAGGGCCTTGCACGGAAAAAAAGCAAACTCATTTCTGTAATTGTTCCGGTTATTTCAAATTACTTTTTTATGGAAGTACTTGAAGGCATACAGGAACAGATTGGCAATTCTGATTTCGACCTGAATATTTATAACATTAAAATTTCAGATGATATTTTCGATCAGGTTGAGTACAGCATCAAAAGGGGAATGGCCGAGGGGTATGTGATCATATCCGTTCACCTTTCTGAACGCGAGTGGAAAGCCCTTAAAAAGTTTGATGTGCCTGTAACACTCGTTGATGAATACAGTGCAGAATACGATTCCGTAAGTGTTGACAGTGTGGAAGGCGCTTACAATGCTACACGCTATCTGATGGAAAATGGCTACGAGCGGATTGCCATGATTTCTGCAATCAGCAGCTCCAAACCTTCTCAGGATCGCATCAGCGGTTACCGGCGCGCCCTTGAAGACGGCGGCCGCTTTCTGGTGCCTGAGCTCATTGTAACAGGTTCGAGCCGTGCCCGGGACGGCTTTACCGAGAAAAACGGCTATGAAGCCATGATATCCCTGCTTGAATTACCGGAACTTCCTGATGCCTGCTTTTGCAACTCTGATATCCAGGCTATTGGCGCAATTAAAGCCATGCAGGACCGCGGCAAATATCTGCCCATTATCGGTTTCGATGACATTCAGTTTTCTGATTTTTTTGGCCTCAGTACCATGAGGCAGCCTATGCGTGAAATGGGAGAAATGGCCATTGGAAAATTACTCAACCGCATTGAAAACCCCGACGCGAACGTGTCACATACCGTTTTTTCACCGGAGCTCGTCTTGCGCAGCTCTTCCATAAGCCCGGCAGCTATGGCCGAGGCTTCATCCCTTCGGGATGATTCCATAACCGGCTCTTCGGTACCCTCTTAACTGAAATAAAACCTATACCCACATGTTTTACCCCAGGATGCGATTGCTTTCGCTTTTTACCCTGCTTGTGATCACTTTGCTGCCGGCCACCTGGCTGAATGCTCAGGTCGTAACCACCATACCCGATTTTCCTACTGAAGATCAGCCGGTATCCATTATTTTTGATGCCACCCAGGGCAACGGCGGCCTGGCCGGTTATACAGGCGATGTGTACGCTCACACGGGCGTAATTACTAACCTGAGTTCAGGACCCTCCGGCTGGCGCTACGTAAAAACTAACTGGGGCCAAAACACCCCCGAAACCAAACTCACCCGGATAGGGGAAGACCTCTATCAGCTTGATATCGAAGATATCCGGGCTTACTACGGGGTGCCTGCAAGTGAGCAGATTCTGCAGCTTGCCTTTGTTTTCCGAAGCGAAGCGCCTGTTAACGGCAGCTGGCGCGAAGGCAAGGATGTAGGAAACGCAGATATTTTTGTTGATTTATTTGTTGAGCCTCTGTTGGTCCGCTTTACAAGCCCTTCCGACGATCCCTTCAGCCCTACTTTTGCTGAGCCGGGGGATGATGTCGAGATCCGTATTGCGGGCTTTGCCCTCGAAACCGAAATTGCCGCACTTCGCCTTTTTGCAGGTGATGAGCTGCTCGCATCAGTCAACGCTGCTGCCGAGCTTACCTATACGCTGTCAATTAATACTACCGGCCGTATCGACCTGCGCGCTGAAGTGGAAGACAATACCGGAGAAACTGCCGAAGCCTTCACCTACATTGTAGTTAATCCTGAAGTTACCGAAGCAGCTCCGCCCTCAGGCACACGCTACGGAATCAATTATCATAATGATGATACCTCAGCGACCCTTGCCATCTGGGCTCCTTATATCGAGCATATTTATGTGATCGGCGATTTCACTGAGTGGGAAATCCGCCCTGAGTTTTTCATGAACCGCCATACGGTTAACCCGGATAGCGTGATGTTCTGGACCACCGTTACAGGGCTTACACCCGGTGTTGAGTACGGTTTCCAGTATCTGGTGGAAGGCGAGCGCCGGATCGGCGAATTATACTCCCACAAAATGCTCGACCCCTGGAATGACCGTTTTATCAGTGAGGATGTTTACCCGAACCTGAAAGCATACCCGACAGGTAAAACAAGCGGTGTGGTTTCCATCCTCCAAACCGCCGCGCCGCAGTACGAGTGGCAGACTACAGATTATCAGCGGATCGATCACCGTGATATGATTAAATATGAGCTGCTGATCCGCGACTGGATGGATGAAAGCACCTACGCCAATCTCGCCGATTCCCTCGATTACCTGCAGCGGCTGGGCATCAATGCCCTTGAGCTAATGCCGGTTTCCAACTTCGACGGCAACATCAGCTGGGGCTACAATCCCAACTTCCACCTTGCTGTGGAGAAGTCGTACGGCCCCGCCTTCGAACTCAAGCGCCTCATCGATGAAGCACACTCCCGCGGCATGGCCGTTTTGCTGGATGTGGTGTACAATCACGCAACCGATCTTTCACCGCTCATAGGTCTGTACGGCCATCAGAACAATCCGCTGATAGGTCCCGGGCACGAATTCAATGTTTTCAATCACCTCAATCACGACCATCCCAAAATCAAATACTGGATGGACCGCGCCAACCGCTTCTGGATTGAGGAGTTCCGTGTCGACGGCTTCCGGTTCGACCTCACCAAAGGCTTTGCGACCAACTTCAACAGCCAAAACTACCATGGCTATAATGCGCAGCGCATTGCAAACCTGAAACGTATGGCCGATGCTATCTGGGAAGTCGATCCGGATTTCTGGATCGTTCTGGAGCACTTTACTGCAAACAGTGAAGAAATGGAGCTCTCCAACTGGCGCCGCAACGAAGGCCGGCCAGGCATGCTCCTGTGGGGTAACATGAATTTCAATTACAATGAAGCCACCATGGGCTGGCACAGCAATAATCAGTCGAATTTTTCCGGTGTTTTCCATCAGAGCCGCGGCTGGAATGCGCCCAACCTGGTGGGCTACATGGAAAGCCACGATGAGCAGCGGCTGATGTACCGCAACCTGCAGTTTGGCAACAGCTCAGCGGGTTACAGCGTGCGTGATTTTGAAACCGCCATCGGGCGGCAGAAGCTGGCCGGAGCCTTCTTTTTTACCATCCCCGGTCCGAAAATGATCTGGCAGTTTGGCGAACTCGGCTACGACATCCCCCTCGACGAAACCGGCCCTAACCGGACGGCTCCCATGCCGGTAATGTGGGATGAGTACCTTGCTGACCCTGTACGGGTTGAGCTTTACAACACCTGGCGCGCACTTATTCACCTGCGGCAGAGCAGCGAAGCTTTCCGCACGGAAAACGTAGATCTGGACCTTCAGCCTTCTGTAAAACGCATCCGGCTGAACCACGAGAGCATGAACGTGACCATCATCGGAAACTTCGATGTAAATCAGCGCACGGTTGATGCAAACGTGCAGCATACCGGCGTGTGGTACGATTACTTCGCACAGGAAGAGCGCGTATTTAGTGCTACCAACGAGCCCGTTGTACTCGGCCCCGGTGAGTTCGTAATTTATACGTCGCAGTTTGTAGCCCTTCCGGAGGGCGGCCTGATGCCGGTTGGTATTCACGACGAAGACCTTCTTGAGCAGCCTGCCGGCTTCGGACTCCTGCAAAACTATCCGAACCCCTTCAACCCCACAACCAACATCCGCTACGAAGTGGGGCAAGCCACCGATGTGCGCCTCGAGGTTTTCAACGTACTGGGTCAGCGCGTAGCCCTGCTTCACAACGGCATGCAAACGGCAGGTACACACACCGTTCAGTTCGACGGCTCGCGCCTCACAAGCGGCGTGTACCTCGTGCGCATGCAGGCCAACGGACAGACCTTCACCAACAAAATGCTGCTGGTGAAATAAATCCCGGGTCCGGCCTCAGGCTGCGAACCCGCAGCTGCTGAGCAGAATTTCCTCCCGCTAAAAAGCCCCGTCAGGCAGCAGTAATGTGCCGGGCGGGGCTTTCCTTTTGATGGCGCTTCAAGGCTGTTATGATGTGCTGCAGAGAGCAAAACTTCTATGGCTGATACACTTGCATTTTTCTTTGTTTGGCCTTGTTGTTTCGGGAAATGTTATCCATCATCACCGGGTAATCCATCACCCTGTCCGTACTAAATAAAAAAAGCCCTGCCGGATTGCTCCGGCAAGGCTGTAAACAATGGATTGATGTGTCTGGATCAGTCCAGAATTTCGAAAAGTTCAATATCGTAGCGGAGGGTATCCGACAGACCTGAAACTGAAGGGGGAACGAGTGCTACGCGAAACTCACCGTCGGCATTGAATTCACCGTCTTCATCTTTGGTTCCGGGAAGCATGCCACTTATGATAAAATTGAAATAGGTGCCCGTAAAAATCGGAACTCCGTTACCGATTTCGCGACGCAGGAAATCGGTGAAAACCGGATCCATGAAACCACCTTCGTAGGAGCTGTCGCGAACATTTCCCCGGCCGCCATTAAACCAGCTTGAATAGCGCATAAAGCCCTGATCGCGGGGAGTAAGGCCGGGCAGGTCAGGGTTGGCCGGATTTCCCTGACGGAAAGTGTACAGCAGAATACCGTTGGCAAGGGTATCGGCCTGCAAACCGGTAATATCAACCGGATCAGGTACCTGACTAAAATCAGGCCCCCTGAAGGTGTTATCATCGCAGGCCGTGAAAAGCAACACTACAGCAATTAGGGTTAAAAAACGGACGGTTACGCTGTGAAAAATAGTCATGTCGCGGGGTTTCAGATGAACAGGTTAAATTCGGCAGTTTTTGATTTAGCTTCCAAAGATAACGAAAAGCAGGCTAAATTATGCGGTACGATTTAAACCGAAATGGGCTTATAGCGGTATTCGCGCGCGGCTATTGGTCTGTTGGGGTTACTACAGGGATTCGGCTGAGGATACAGGTTTCTGACAGCTGAAGTTTTCGCAGATATAGCAAAGGGTTTGGCTGCCGGCCTTATTTTTACCCTCGAACGGCGGATAAGGAATCTGAGCGGCATCAGGGCTTGTAACCAGAAAACGGGTGAAGGAAGGGTGCTGACGGAAATGCTGCAAGAATGAGCCCGGATCGGATCCGCTGATGACAATCTCCTGATTGTGATAAAAAAATTCGAGAGCACTGCTGAGCAGGTAGCTGAAGGAGGAGGGATGCATGGCTGCGGCAGGCAGTACCCTTCGGAAAGCCCCGTTAGCAATCTGCTCCATGCGGGTGTTTCCCGTTAATTTGCCGCAGCGCCAAAGGGCAGCAATGGCGGCAGAGTTCCCGGAGGGGCTTGCGTTGTCAAAAATATCACGGCCGCGCTTAATGATGCGTTCGTGATGTTTGGCTGTATAGTGAAAACCCTGCACGGCATCGTCATAAAAATGATCAATCAGCTGATTGCAGAGTGCTTCCGCAAGCGTGAGCCAGCGGGCTTCACCGCTGAGCTCGAATAAGTGTGTCATGGCTTCGGCGAGAAGGGCGTAATCATCCAGAAAGCCCGGCTGACTCACCTCGCCTGCTATATAAAGCCGCATGACGGGGCCGTTCTCGGGTATCATGGCGTAAGCCAGAAAGTCGCCAAGCTGCCGGGCGTAGGTCTCCCATTTGGGCGAGCTAAAGCGGCGCGCTGCTTTGCACAGAGCCGTGAGCAGCATTGCATTCCATGCGGTGATGATTTTATCGTCGAGGGCCGGCCGCTCCCGGTCGGCCCGTGCAGTAAGCATCACTTCACGGCAGCGGTAGAGAATGTTGCGGGCTTCTGTTTCCTCAAAACCATAGGAGCGGGCAATTTCAGAAATGCGGGTTGTGATATGCAGGATGTTGGTGCCTTCCCAGTTTCCTTTGGCGCTGATGTTGTACACATCACAGAAAAACCGGGCTTCATGCTGAGGAAAACCCGACAGCGCTTCCAGGGTTTCTGACAGGCTCCACACGTAATACAAGCCTTCCTCTCCGTCTGAATCGGCATCGAGTGCTGCAAAAAAACCGCCTCCGGGATGGCACATCTGATAGCGCAGGAAACGAAAAGTTTCTTCAGCAGCGAGTTCGTACAGTGGTTCCGGTTTCAAGGTGTGTGCATCGCTGAGGCTGCTAATGAGCAGTGCATTGTCGTACAGCATTTTTTCAAAATGCGGCACATGCCAGCGGGTATCGGTGCTGTACCGGTGAAAACCGCCGCCTATCTGATCAAATATGCCACCGTTCAGCATGGCTTTCAGGGAGTGATGCGCAGGTTTTGCATAAGGCTTTTTACCCGAGATAAGGCTGTATTTGAACAGGAAAGAAATACTCATGGCCATCGGAAATTTGGGCGCTCCTGAAAAACCGCCGTCAACTTCATCGTACTGTTCAAGCAGGTTTACGACGGCCTCTTCAAAATACTTCTCTTGCAGGCTGCCTGCTTCAAGGTGTCGGAGGATATCCTGCTGAAGGGCCGTACGCAACTCTTCGGCCTGTTTGAAAATGGTTTCCGGTTCACCTTCGTACAGCTCCACCATCCGGCGAAGCACTTTACGGAAGGAGGGCCGCCCGGAGTGGGAAGTCGGCGGGAAATAGGTGCCTCCAAAAACCGGCAGGGTGTCGGGCGTCAGCCACACATTCAGCGGCCACCCTCCCTGCCCGCTGATGGCCTGAACAGCTTCCATGTAGAGGGCGTCGATGTCGGGCCGCTCTTCCCGATCCACCTTGATGGATACAAAATGCTCGTTGAGCAGGGCCGCGGTTTCTTCGTCGCGGAAGGTTTCCCGCTCCATAACATGGCACCAATGGCAGCTTGAATAGCCCACGGAAAGGAAAATCATCTTGTTCTCACGCCTTGCTTTTACCAGCGCTTCTTCGCCCCACGGGTGCCAGTCAACGGGATTATCCGCATGCTGTCGCAGGTAGGGAGAGCCGGATTGGGCAAGTCGGTTGGGCATACTGCTGTTGTTTGGGATGATGCCGCTTAGTCGAGGCGTTTGGTGATAATGCCGAACATATCGTGCGGCTCAACATCGGTTACCTCGGCCATGTAGAAATGCCCGGCCCGCAGCTCGCGGGTGTCGAAACCTTCGGCGGCGCCCTGAACTACAAATTCGTTGTCCACCTCGGGGCAGTCATACTCGGTGCGGCCGTAGGCCACACCGTCTTCAATCCGGTCGATAAGTACCGGCAGCTCTTTACCGAGCAGCATCATGTTGTGGTCGAGCGAAATTTCTTCCTGCAGCTCCATCACCGCTTTCACGCGGCGCATTTTTTCTTTTTTGGTGATGGGGTCACCGAGCGGGAAAGCCGTTGTGTCGTCTTCCTGAGAATAGGGGAACACGCCAACCCGGTTGAAACGGATGTCGCGCATGAACTGAAGCAGGGCTTCGAAGTCATCCTTTGTTTCGTTGGGGTAGCCGATGATGAAGGTGGTGCGCAGCCTGATGCCCGGCACTTCTTCTTTGATGAGAGTGAGCAGCTCACGCAGCCGCTTTTCGGTAACGCCCCGCCGCATGGATTTGAGCACGTTGGTGGAGATGTGCTGCAGCGGCATGTCCAGGTATTTGCAGATGTTTTCGCGCTCCCGCATCACCGGCAGAATGTGTACCGGAAATTTGGCCGGGTAGGCGTACAGCAGGCGGATCCAGGTGAAGCCGATATCCGAAAGCCGCAGCAGCAGCTCATCGAGCTTGCGGCCGCCATAGAGGTCGAGTCCGTAGTAGGTGAGGTCCTGACCAATGAGGATGAGTTCCTTCACGCCTTTCTGATGCAGCAGGCTTGCTTCGTTCACCAGCTCGTCCATAGGTTTGCTGCGGTGCCCGCCCCGCATCAGCGGGATGGCGCAGAACGAGCAGGGGTTGTCGCAGCCTTCCGAAATTTTGAGGTAGGCGAAGTGCTGCGGCGTGCTGAGGCTGCGCTCGCCCAGCAGCTCGTACTTGTACTCACCGCCCATAGCGTGCAGGATTTCGGGCAGATTGTTGGACCCAAAGTACTGATCCACTTCGGGGATGTCGGCGCGCAGGGCATCGGCGTAGCGCTCGGAAAGGCAGCCCATTACCAGCAGTCGCTCGATTTGCCCGGATTCTTTCAGGCGGACCCCGTCAAGAATGTGGCTGATGGATTCCTGCTTGGCCGCTTCAATGAAGCCGCAGGTGTTGATTACCAGCACGTCAGAGCCTTTTGCCTCGGGGCTGATTTCGAATTGATTGGCCCGGCACTGTGCCAGCAGCACTTCCGAATCCACATCGTTTTTTGAGCAGCCCAGGGTATGGACGTGTACTTTGGGAGGTTTTGTTTTCATAAAGGCAAAATAAACAAAAAGATGATGAATTGTTCGGAAGCAGGGTGCCGGGCAAAGCACACGCTTCCCAATATCAAAAACAGCGGGATTAACCCCTTGAATGGTGAGGGCAGGGAGCCATCCCCCGATAAAAAAAACTAAAAACGCTGAACATTAGCCCGCCTGCGGTTTTCCTTCTTTGCCCCAGATTTCGCGGTCGCGTTTCCGGTTAACATACCTGCTGATGTAAATGCCAAGCTGATAAAGCAGGAAAAGCGGAATCCCGATTAAAAATTGTGATACCGGATCGGGAGGAGTGATGAAGGCGGCGAGCACGAAGCACATCACGATGGCAAGTTTGCGGTACTTAATCATGAATTCAGGGGTGAGAATCCCCACTTTTGAGAGGGTATAACTCACCATTGGCAGCTGGAAAATGATGCCGCAGGCTACAATCCACATGGTAACCGCCGAAAAATAGGCGGTGATATCAATGTCGTTGCGCACGCTTTCCGAGAGCTGAAACTGTGCGAAAAACTGCACAGCAAAGGGCACCAGCACGGTGTACCCGAATGTGACCCCAACCAGAAAAAGGCCCGTAATCGCAAAAGCGGTGAAGCGGGTGTTCTTTTTCTCTTTGTTTTCCAGTGCCGGCTCAATGAACTTCCAGAGCTGATAAATGAACAGCGGCGAGCCGATGATGAAGCCTACCACGAAGAGGGTGCCCCAATAGGTAAAAAACTGACCGGGGAGGCGGCGGTTTTGCAGGGAAATATCCACGGCGTCGAGCCCGACCCACTGATACACGAAGAAATCTTTATAAACGGGACCGAGCAGTACGGTGTCAATGAAAAAATCGGAGTAGATGAAGGCTACAATGATACCCAGCAGCACCCCGCCGAGCCCCTTGATGATGCGCCAGCGGAGCTCTTCGAGATGGTCGAGGAACGACATGTTCTCGGTCTGAAGCTTCGGAGGAACCGCTTTGGGCAGCTCCCGGTCCATAATTTGACGTTGGGAAGTAGTTGACACGTGCTAAGGTTTCGGATGGAAGACTTATTTCGTGGGTCAGTTTAACAGAAAAAACCTGCCGGAAGCAAAAAGTCCCGGCAGGTTTTGGCAGAACGGTTTGGGGGGATGAGCCCTTGCCTTTATGCGGCTCAGATGCTTACAAAGTCGTAGAGGGGGAAGCGCTCGCACAGGGCCTTTACTTCAGCGGCTACGCTGTCGTGTACGGCTTCGTCGGTCGGGCTGCCGATGGCTTTGTCGATGAGGCGGGCCAGGTATTCGAACTCGGCTTCTTTCATGCCGCGGGTGGTCATGGCTGGGGCGCCAACGCGGATTCCGGATGTCACAAACGGGCTTTGGGTATCGAAAGGCACCATGTTTTTGTTCACGGTAATTTCGGCCCGCCCGAGGATGTTTTCGGCATCTTTGCCGGTTACGCCCTTGTTGCGGAGGTCGATAAGCAGCAGATGGTTGTCGGTGCCGCCGCTCACGAGCTCATAGCCGAGCTCTGAAAGTACACGGCCCATGGCCTGAGCGTTTTTGATGACCTGTTGCTGATAGCCCACAAAATCGGCTTGCAGCGCTTCGCCAAAAGCGACGGCTTTGGCCGCAATTACGTGCATGAGCGGGCCACCCTGCGTGCCGGGGAATACGGCGCTGTCCAGGATCTCACTCCAGTTTTTGACCCGGCCTGATTTTGGAGCAACGATGCCGAGGGTGTTCTCGGTGTCGCGCCCGATCAGGATCATGCCGCCTCTCGGACCGCGCAGCGTTTTGTGCGTGGTAGTGGTTACCACATGGGCCCAGGGCAGCGGGTTGTTGAGCTGTTTGGCTGCGATTAGGCCGGCGGTGTGGGCCATATCCATCCAAAGAAATGCGCCTACTTCATCGGCGATGTCGCGGAAGGCTTCGTAGTCGAAATCGCGGGTGTAAGCGGAAGCCCCGATCGAAAGCATACGCGGCTTCACAGCTTTGGCCTTCTCGCGGATTTTATTCATATCCAGACGGCCGGTCTCTTTTTCTACCCCGTAAAAATGGGCTTCATACAAAATACCGCTGAAATTAACCGGTGAGCCGTGCGTGAGGTGTCCGCCGTGCGAGAGGTCGAAGCCGAGGAGCTTGTCGCCGGGCTTCATCATGGCCAGATAAACGGCAGCGTTGGCCTGTGCGCCGGAGTGCGGCTGCACGTTCACCCAGTCGGCCCCGAACAGGCTTTTGGCACGGTCGCGGGCGAGGTCTTCAACCACATCCACAAACTTGCAGCCGCCGTAGTAGCGCTTGCCGGGCAGGCCCTCAGCGTATTTGTTGGTGAGGGTTGTGCCCATGGCTTCCATCACTGCCTTTGAGGCAAAGTTTTCGGAAGCAATCATTTCGGCGTTCTGATTCTGACGCTCGGTTTCTTTTTCGATGAGCCGGTAAACTTCCGGATCGGCGGCGCTAAGTGATTTATTAAGCATAATCGGTTTGTTCAGGCTGGGTTATTCAGATGGGGGAGGAGCAATTTTATCGACACGGGTCTGGTGCCGGCCGCCTTCAAACTCGGCGGTGATCCAGGCTTCCACTATGCGGCTGATTTCGGCCTCATTGAGGAAGCGGCCGGGCAGGCAGAGTACGTTGGCGTTATTGTGCTGCGCGGATAGAGCGGCAATTTCGGGCGACCATGCCAGAGCGGCCCGAACGCGCGGAAATTTGTTGGCCGTCATACACATGCCCTGACCTGAGCCGCAGATCAGGATGCCGCGCTCGTATTCGCCGTCGGTAATGGCCGTTGCCACGAGTTTGGCGAAATCCGGATAATCGACGGAGTCGCTTTCGTGTGTGCCGTAATCGACGGGTTCGTGCCCGAGTTTCTCGAGGGCTTTTTTGGCAAGCTCTTTGGCTTCAAAGCCTGCGTGGTCGGATGCAATCGGTATAATCATAGTCGGGAAAGGTAACGCAATTTCAGGTGATTTTGAAGTGACGCTTAAGCTTTCCTTTGCTTTCAGCGGGAGCTTGTAAAAGCGTACATGAGCAGGTTGGTGCCCATGCGCAGCGCGGCCTGTACAGCCTCCTGCGGGTTGTCGTGTACGTCGTAGGCCCAGCCGTCGTGCAGGCTTGTTTCGTAGGTGTAAAGCACGGCAAGGCGCCCGTTCCGGAAAATGCCGAAGGCCTGTGCCGGCTTGCCCGTATGCTGATGAATTTTGGGGATGCCGTTGGGAAAACTGAACACCTGATGGTACACCGGGTGGCTGTGCGGCAGCTCAATTACCTCGTCATCGGGAAAGGTGACGCGGAAAAACTCCTGCACGTAGGGGTCGAGGCCCCAGTCGTCGTCGATATAGAGGAAGCCGCCGTTATCCACGAATTCCCGTACATTGGCGGCTTCGGCATCATTCACCACAAAATTTCCGTGACCCGTGAGGAAGGCGAAAGCGTAGCGGTGCAGGTCGCGGCTGCCGATATGCACATCATCGTATCTGTCGCTCAGCGAAAGCGGGATGTGCTGCCGCGCAAAGCGGATCAGGTTGGCGAGGGCAGAGGGGTCGTTGTACCAGTCGCCGCCGCCGCGGTATTGCAGCCGGGCAACCCTGAGCTCGTCGTCAGCCTGTGGTGCGGTAGCGGCCTGCAGCTCTGCGAACTCAAGCAATGAGAAAAGAAGGAGGAGGCTTAAAATGGAAAAGGGATGTTTCGCAAAATTTCTGCGCATAAATCTGACTCTGAAAGATTGGGTTTGAGGTTCAATATACCGGTTTGTAACCGGCTTCGAAAATTCAACGGGAATATACAGAATGCATTATATTAGGGGTTGACTGCTGGCATGTAACCGCTTACTTAAAAGTTTATTTCAGAATCAGTGTCGTGGTAAATGCCCCTCCACGTTTGAAGCATCTCAAACGACTAAAATCTGGAATGTAAAGAAATTGAAACGACTAAAGTGTTTTTTGAATTCGCGATGCACACCCTTCCACAGCTGATGCGCAGCTATGAGAAAATCAGCTTAGAGGTGATGCCGGCAAACCTTACACCGCATATTATTAATTGATTTAGATATGATGATTAGAAAATCAGTTTCCGCACTGTTTATCCTTTTGTTTCTGGTTTCAACGGCTCTGGCCCAGCGCCCGGCCATTGAACGGGTTGAGCCGCCGCACTGGTGGATCGGCTTCAACCAAACACAGGTTCAGCTGCTGGTGCACGGTCCCAACATCGGGAATACCCGTGTAAGCCTGGATTACCCCGGCGTTGACCTTGTTCGTATGGTTAAAACCGAAAACCCGAACTATCTGTTCGTCTATCTCGATATTACCGAAGAGGCGCAGCCGGGCACCATCCCCCTGAATTTTAATGACGGCCGCCGAAACCTGCGCTACAATTACGAGATCCGTGAGCGGCTCGGCTCGGAAGGCAGGCATCAGGGTTTCGACAGCAGCGATGTCATTTACCTGCTCATGCCCGACCGTTTCGCCAACGGCGACCCGACCAACGATAACATCCCCGGGATGCTCGAAGGCGTCGATATGGATGAGCCCTTCGCCCGAAAAGGCGGCGACATTCAGGGCATACTCGATAATCTGGGCTACATTCAGGATTTGGGGATGACCGCCATCTGGCTGAATCCCATCTTCGAAAACGACATGCCCTATAACTACGCCATCGGCGCCGGTTTCTATCACGGCTATGCGGCAACCGACATGTACAAGGTTGACCGCCGCTTCGGTTCCAATGAGGACTTCCGTACCCTGGTGAGCACCTCGCAGGAAATGGGCATGAAAGTGATTATGGACAAAATTCATAACCATGTGGGCACGCATCACTGGTTTATCAAAGATTTACCGTCTTCTGACTGGGTTCACGATCAGGAGGTGTATGGCAACACTTCCTTCCGCACCAATACCATCATGGATCCCTACGCCTCGGACAAAGATTTCAACACAACGGTACGCGCCTGGTTTGTGGATGAGATGCCCGATCTCGATCAGCGGAATCCGCTTGTGGCTGACTACCTCATCCAAAACACCATTTGGTGGATTGAAGAGTTTGGTATCGATGGCATCCGTATGGATACACACGCCTACCCGTACCCCGATTACATGGCCGACTGGACCCGCATCGTGCTTGATGAGTACCCAACTTTCAATATCGTAGGCGAAGTCTGGATGCCCGATGTGCCCACTACAGCCTGGTGGCAGTTTAACTCGCGCATCTCCGGCGATTATAACTCTCACCTGCCAAGCGTAACCGACTTTCCGCTTTTCAACGCCATTTCGCGCGGCCTCAACGAAGGTCCCGGCTGGGAAAGCGGCCTGATGCGCATCTACTACACCCTCGGTCAGGATTTCCTGTACACCGATCCCATGCTGAATGTAATTTTTGTGGACAATCACGATCTCACCCGCTTTGCCGACATCGTGAACCGCGATCCGGGCAAGTTCAAAATGGGTCTGTCGCTGATTTACACCACCCGCGGCATTCCGCAGATTTTCTACGGCACCGAAATTATGATGGATCAGCAGGGGATGTGGAACGACCCGGGCAAGCGTCACCCGTTCCCCGGCGGATGGCCGGGCGATGAGATCAATGCCTTCACCCACGAAGGACGCGTGGAGCTGGGCGAAAAACTGGGTCTGCCGGTTGCTGAGATGCACGAGTTTGTGCGCACCCTCACACACTGGCGCAACGGTGCAGAAGTGATCCACAACGGGCGCCTGCGTCATTTCATCCCCGAGCGCAATATCTACGTTTATTTCCGCTACAACGAGGATGCAAGGGTGATGGTGATCCTGAACGGTCAGGATGAGGCGCAGCAGCTCAATATGGGCCGCTTCATTGAGCTCACCGAAGGCTTTGCAAACGGCACCGATGTTAGCACAGGCCGCGTAGTGCCCCTGCACGGCACTATTGAACTCGGCCCGCTGGAGTCTCTGATACTGGAGATGGAGTGACGGTTTGGTGTCGGCAGGTTTACACAAGCCTTAGGATAAATTAAAATAATTACTTAAGAACTTAACCGTAGATATTATTGATTATGAGTTCAGCTTTTAGGATGATAGAAAATTCAGCTCTTGAGCTGAATAAAAACCAACGGGCGGCACTGGCCAAAAAGTTAATCAACAGTCTTGATGAACAGGTTGATGATGACGCAAATGAAGCCTGGCTTGATGAAATCAGTCGCAGAAAAGCTGAAGTTAAATCAGGGAAGGTTAACACCTTATCCGGTGAAGAACTTCACAAAGCAGTTCGTGAGCGACTCGGATAAAAAACTGGATATTTAATCCGGCCATTTTTTTTTAAATAGCGTTACCACTTGAATGCTGCTGTAGATCTTCTCCCCTCCAAAGTAAACTCAGAATGCGTACCTTTTAGCCGGATGGCGGAATTTACTTTCCCCATCCGGCTTTTCTTTTTTAATTCTAAACTGTTCTCAGATGCGCGCTAAGCTACTGTTTTTCGTCTTTACCGTTTTGTTCCTGCTGTATGGTGCGGCCTGTACGCCTTCAGGCCCGCAGGAAGCGGTTGTAACTGATTTCACGATTCAGGTGCGGCAGCAGGTCGCGCTGCCCGAAGATTTCATCAGCCCGAGGGTAATGACGAGCGCCGCCAAACTGGACGACTGCACCCTGCTGCTAACGGAATTCCGTACCAAGGCGCTCTATTTTGCGGGCCTTTGTGAGCCGGGCCTGCAGCGGATCTCCCGCATTGGCACGGAGCCGGGGCAGTACGTTTCCCCCATGCGCACCTGGAACTTTGATGGCACCATCGGGCTGAGCGATCACGGCGAAAGTCATTTCATTGTGTATGAAGCCGACGGTAGCCTGCGACACCATTTTAGGTACACCGATACGCCGGGCAAGTGGTTTAGCTACTCGCCGGAATCCCCCTGGGTGTACCGCACCAATTCCGGCATGTACCTGATGCGCCGCGATAACCTCGAAACCGGTGAAGCGCAGCTGCATTATCTGCTGCCCGAGCCTTTTCAGGTGTTTTCCATGATTGTGCCTGGCGGGGGCATACAGCGCATCGGCGACCGCATCTACACCATGAGTTCGCTGATGCCCTTTATCTACATTTTCGACGAATCCACCGGCGAAACCGAATTTCTGCATCCCGATTTTATGGCCGTCGGACCCAACAGCACCGAGCTTATCGACCTCAGTTTTGATGATCAGGATGCGTTCATCTCCAACATCCGCTCCTTCCATCAGTACAACAATTTGCTCGTGCTGGAGGTGGGCGGTGAGCCGCACCTGCTGATCTCCTACTCCTGGCAGGGCGAATTCTGGCTCGGACTCATCACCCCGGAAGGCGAAACCATCCTCAATCAGCCCTCTGACTATTTCGTGATCGGCACCTTTGGCGACGCCCTCGTATCGGTGAACCTGGAAACCGAAGAGCTCTTCCTGCTCGATATTTTGTTTGACGAGTAATTTTTTTCGGGTGAAGGGCTCCCGGACCTAAGCTGAAATTCGGGCAAGATTCCCCATTTTATAAGCCCGGTACTCAGACCCCAAAAGGGCACAAGGAGACTGTCCCGTTTCCGGAAACAATCAGGGCCAAAACAGCGACCCCGATGGTGCCGCTGCCGCCTGACTAAGTCCCGAACGTAATCGTAGCCCAGAGAGCGACCCCGGCAGGGGTCACATGTTTATAGTAAATTTCCGGTTCCCGCGTTGTCCGATCCCAGCGGGGTCGCATTTTTGGGGATGTCTGCCCCTTGCTATAAACATGAAATCCTTTCGGGATTTAATTTTTAATGGGCGGCATCATATATAGAGAAGCTCTTGAACAAACCGCATTTCAGGACTAAATCTCTTGTGAATTGGCGGAATAATGACTGTTTTAGGAATCCAACTCCGGAAAATTCCGGAATTAAATTCCGGAATTTTCCTAAATTGAGATATGATGATCGAGCGCTTACTTACGGAAAAACTTCGCCAATCCGCGAAAATGTGGAAAGCGGTTGCCTTAACCGGTCCCCGGCAGTCCGGGAAGACTACCCTTGCTCGCCATATTTTTGGGGATAAGCCCTACCTCACCCTCGAGGATCCCGATACCTTCCGTTTTGCTTCCGAAGATCCGCGCGGTTTCCTTGCCGCATACCCGGATGGCGCCGTGCTCGACGAAGTGCAGCGTGTGCCTGAACTTTTTTCCTACCTTCAGCGGGTGCTTGATGAAACGCGTGAAAAAGGTCTGTTCATCTTGTCCGGTTCAAACAATTTTCTGCTTCAGCAAAATATATCGCAGACGCTCGCCGGCAGAATCGCGTACCTCAACCTGCTCCCGTTTTCTCTTGAAGAGCTCGCGCAGGCCGGTAAGTTCGGTGCTGAGGCTTCTGCATCTGCCCCCGATCAGTGGCTGCTCAACGGCTTTTACCCGCCGGTACACGATCAGCAGATTCCGGGTCCGGAGTGGATGCCGCAATACATCCGCACCTATGTTGAGCGTGATGTGCGTCAAATCCGGAATATTACCGATTTGCTGGTCTTTGACCGTTTTATGCGATTGCTTGCAGTACGTAACGGGCAGGAACTAAACCTTACGGCGCTGGCAGCCGAAGCCGGAATCGACCAGAAAACGGCTCAGGCGTGGCTTGGCATTCTGGTAAGCAGTTTCATCGTTTTTTTGCTCCGGCCGTATCACAAAAATTTCAGCAAGACCATCACAAAGCGACCGAAGGTATATTTTTGGGATTCCGCGCTGGTATGCTCGCTGCTCGGGTTGCGCACATCCGAAGAACTCAGCCAGAGTGCCCATCGGGGCAGCCTGTTTGAGGCCATGGTCGCCTCTGAAATCATGAAACAGCAGCTGCACAAGGGGCTCGAACCGCGGCTGTATTACTGGCGCGATAAATCTGGCAAAGAGATCGATCTGATTTTCGAAGAAGGCCTTCAGGTTGTACCGATTGAAATCAAATCGGGCATGACTGTGCAGCCGTCTTTCTTCAAAAATATCCGGTACTGGCAGAATCTGACCGATACACCCCGCTCCCTGCTCATCTACGCCGGCTCGCAGCGCCAGAGCCGTTCCGACGGCACGCTTGTTTCTCCCTGGCAGCAGCTGAGCAGCGGTCTGGGAAAGCTGCTCAGCTGAGGGCACATCCACATCACCCTAAAAAATTTATTCCCCGATCTGCCGGAATACGAATTTTTCGGCCTCCACCATGCAGAATACGACGAAGCCCGCCAGTACGGCCCAGCCCCAGTAGCCGGCTTTGATCGGTTCGGTGCCGAACCAAAGGTTCATGAAGGGCGCGTACACGAAAATCAGCTGAAACACGATGAGGGCACCGACGGCACCCAGCGCGACCTTGTTGTCGAAGAAGCCGCGGCTGAAGCCGCTTTCATGCAGGTAGCGACAGTTGAACAGGTAGAACGCCTGACCGGCAACGAGCACGTTGATCGCGATGGTGCGGGCTTCTTCCAGCTGATAGCCGTTGTCTTTGAGGTAGTAGTACAAAAACAGGGTGATGCCGCCAATCAGTAGCGACACAAAAGCAACCCGCCAGATGAAATAGCCGCCCAGGATCGGGGCTTTGGGGTCGCGCGGCGGCCTGAGCATCACGCCCCTTTCGGATGGCTCAAAACTGAGTGCAATGGCCAGGGTTACGGCTGTTACCATGTTCACCCACAAAATCTGAACCGGGGTAATGGGCAGGGCGATGCCCATCAGGATGGCCGCCATAATCACAAAGGCCTCAGCGCCGTTGGTCGGCAGAATGAACAAAATGGCTTTGCGCAGGTTGTCGTAAATCGTGCGGCCTTCTTCTACCGCTTTCGCGATGGAGGCAAAATTGTCGTCGGCCAGTACCATTTCGGAGGCGTCTTTGGTCACTTCGGTCCCTTTGATGCCCATGGCTACGCCCACGCTCGCCCGCTTCAGGGCCGGGGCGTCGTTCACGCCGTCGCCGGTCATGGCTACGACCTCGCCGTTTTCCTGTAGCGCCTTCACGAGCCGCAGCTTGTGCTCGGGGCTGGTCCGGGCAAAAATATCGTACTCCACTACCAGCTTTTGCAGTTCTTCGTCGGTGGCTTTTTCCAGCTCGCCCCCGGTTATGGCTTTGCGGCCTTCACAAATGCCAAGCTGTTCCCCGATGGCGCTCGCGGTGATGGCGTGGTCGCCGGTGATCATCTTCACCTTGATGCCCGCCTGCTTACAGGCTTTCACGGCTTCGATCGCCTCGGGGCGCGGCGGATCAATCATCCCGATTAATCCCGCAAACTGCAGGCCTTCCCGCACATCTTTCATTTCGATTTGGGTTACATCTCCCTTCACCTTTCGCACAGCCGCTGCGATTACGCGCTCGCCTTTTTCGGCAATGGCGTCGATGCGGTCTTTCCAGAAACCGGCCTGCATGGCTTCGGTGCCATCAGCAGTCAGCTGCTCGCTGCACATTTCAATTACCCGCTCCGGAGCACCCTTCAGGAAAATGATGCGTTCGCCCGTTTCGCGGTGCTCGTGCAGGGTCGCCATAAATTTGTGATCGCTCTCGAAGGGGATGGTGTCCAGCCGTTTCCAGGCGCCCACATCAATGCCGGCTTTGGTGCCCAGCGTAACGAGCGCGCCCTCGGTCGGGTCGCCTTTGAGGATCCAGCGGTCGTCTTTCTGCTCAATTTCGGCTTCGTTGCAGAGCATCACCGTTTCAATCAGCCGTGCAAGAACCGGCTTCGCGCTGAGGTCCGCCTTTTCTTTTTTCTCTGTGAGGATGTCGCCTTCCGGGGCATAGCCGGTGCCCTCAACCTGAAAAGCATCGGCGGAGCTTACGAGGCTCGTGGCCGTCATCTCGTTTTTGGTGAGCGTGCCGGTTTTGTCGGAGCAGATCACGGTTACCGAGCCCAGGGTTTCGACTGAGGGCAGCTTGCGGATGATGGCGTTTTTGGAAGCCATCCGCTGCACGCCCAGCGCCAGGGTGATGGTCATGATGGCCGGCAGCCCCTCGGGAATCGCGGCAACGGCGAGGCCGATCACGGCCATGAAGAGGTCCGGTACCGAGTAGGTGTCGCCGTGCACAAAGTAGCCGACCGCGAACATCACCGAGGTGAGCGCCAGAATAATGACCGACAGGCTTTTCCCGAAACCGTCGATTTGCCGCAGCAGGGGCGTTGTCATCTTCTCGACTTCGCTCATCATGGTGTTGATCTTGCCGATTTCGGTATCGGCACCCGTGGCAAAAATCAGGCCGGTACCGCGGCCGTAGGTAATCACCGTGCTGTTGAAGCCCAGCGATTTCCGGTCGCCCACCACGGCATCTTCCGGAACGGTCTCTGTTGTTTTATTCACCGGCTGCGATTCGCCGGTAAGGGCCGATTCCTCGGCCTTGAGGTTCCGGGCATACACAAAGCGGATGTCGGCCGGGATTTTGTCGCCCGATTCGAGCCGGACCACATCCCCCGGCACAAGCTCTTCCGCAGCGATTTCGGTGCGCTTGCCGTCGCGCACAACCGTGGCTTTGAGCGAAAGCATCTGCTTGAGGTTTTCCAGGGCCTGCTCGGCCTTGCCTTCCTGCACAAAGCCGATGAGGGCGTTGATTACAACCACGGCGAGAATCACCCAGGTGTCGATCCAGTGCCCCATCAGGGCTGTTACCACTGCCGCGCCCAGCAGCACATAAATCAGGGCATTGTGGAACTGCATGAGGAAGCGCATCAGCGGCCCCCGCTGCTTTTGCTCTGGCAGTTTGTTTGGCCCGAACTGTGCAAGCCGTTTTTTGGCTTCCTGTTCGCTCAGGCCTTTTTCGGGATCGGTAGCAAGCAGCCGGGCGGTTTCATCCGCGCTCAGGCTGTGCCACTTTTGGGCACGGAGGTCGTCTCGTGATTTCATAGCGCAAGTTGATGATAATAGATAGGAGAGTTGTTTTTTTTCGATGGCTGCTGCTGTGCCCTTAATAAGGTACCGCGCCGGCCTTGTCTTTAGAAGTAAAGCGGAAGCGGTAATAGCATGGTTTCGTTAAATCGGATATTTCTCTGCTGTAATAAATAAATCAGGCAATGGAATAAAAGCAGCAGTTGCCTAATTTACAAAACCGCGCGCATCCTAACAGCCTAAACAAAGTTCAATTTAAATGACGGAAGAACAGCCAGACCCGCAGTTTTTGATCGATCTTGTAAACGCCCGTATGCCTTTCGGACGCTTCGAAGGCAGCTGGATTACCGATCTGCCCGTTTTCTACCTCGAGTGGTTTGAGCGGCAGGGCTGGCCTGCAGGCAAGCTGGGTCAGCAGCTGGCAACCATGTACGAAATCAAAACAAACGGCATTACGCGCCTGCT
>NZ_JAIUMX010000057.1:0-21540 GCF_022565315.1 Cyclonatronum sp.
AGCGGACTAATTATTCTGCTACCTGCTGCGGCTGTCTCTGGACTACTCATTCTAATTCTAAACAAATAATGAATCCAGAGGTCAGCCCACAGCCAAAATTAATGCTTACGTAAAAATTTTATCGGCTTCCAGGTTCTGGCCTCTGGGAAAACACCGGGCCTATGAAACCACTGCAAGCCACCTCCCCCTCCTCCGCAGCTGCTGCACCCAAGCTGCGACAGCTCGAAATCAGCCGTGAGCACGAAGCCTCCCAAACCCTCACCGGCTGTCAGATTCTGATTCAGGCACTGCTTGATCAGGGCGTTGACACCATTTTCGGCTACCCCGGCGGCGTTTTGCTGGGCGTGTACGACGAGCTCTACAAAAAGCCCGAACTCCGGCACATCCTCGTGCGGCACGAGCAGGGTGGCACCCACATGGCCGACGGCTACGCCCGCGCAACCGGCAAGCCCGGTGTCGTGCTCGTAACCTCGGGGCCCGGTGCCACCAACGCGGTAACCGGCATCACCACAGCCATGATGGATTCCATCCCGATGGTGGTGTTCACGGGTCAGGTGCCCACCGCTATGATCGGCAACGACGCCTTTCAGGAAGCCGACATCATCGGCATCACACGGCCCATCACCAAGCACAGCTACCTGGTGAAGGATGTGAACGAGCTGGGACGCATCATCCCCGAAGCCTTCCACATTGCGGCGAGCGGCCGGCCCGGTCCGGTTTTGGTGGACCTGCCCAAAGATATGCTGCTCAGCACCGGCAGCTATGTGCCCCACAGCGCGCCCGCAGCCGAAAACCCAAACAGCCGGAATGTGATTAGTCCGCTGCAGAACGGCTTTTACGAGCAGGCCGCCGAACTCCTGCGGGAAGCGAAGCGTCCGCTGATTTACGCCGGGGGCGGGGTGATGATGGGCGAGGCCTGGGAAGAACTCCGCGAGCTGGCCCGCATCACGCAGATTCCGGTCACGACCACCCTCATGGGCCTGGGCGCGTTTCCCGAAACCGACCCGCTTTCGCTGGGCATGCTGGGCATGCACGGCACCTGGCAGGCCAACATGGCCATTCAGAGCTGCGACGTGCTGCTTGCCATTGGCGCCCGCTTCGACGACCGCGTAACCGGTCGCATCGACGGCTTTTCGCAGCACTCACGCAAAATCCACATCGACATCGATGCCGCCTGCATTAACAAGAACGTCGAGGTGGAAATCCCCATCGTTGCACACGCCAAAACCGCGCTTCAGAAGCTCAACAAACTGGTGAGCCGCAACGATACCTCCGAATGGATGGCCGAGCTGCGGCAGTGGGAGCGCGAGCATCCGCTGCGCTACCAAAAGCCGGAAAACGGCATCGCGCCGCAGCAGATGATGGAAATCATTTCGGAAGAAACCCGGGGCGAGGCCATCATCTCCACCGATGTGGGGCAGCATCAGATGTGGGCTGCGCAGTACTACAAATTCAATCACCCGCGCAGCTGGCTGTCTTCGGGCGGACTCGGCACCATGGGCTTTGGTTTCCCGGCGGCTATGGGCGCGAAGGTCGCCTTCCCCGAGCGCGAAGTGTACGCCATTGTGGGCGACGGCGGCTTTCAGATGACCGCTATGGAGCTGGGAACCGCGGTGCGCTACAAAATCCCCGTAAAAATTGCGGTGATGAACAACAACTTCCTCGGCATGGTGCGGCAGTGGCAGGAGCTCTTTTTTGAAGGCCGCTACTCCCATTCCGACCTCGAAGAGGGAAATCCTGATTTCGTGAAGATGGCCGAGTGCTGGGGCGCCGTTGGGTTCCGCGCAACAACGCCGGATGAACTCCGGCACGTAATCCGCAAGGCGGAAGCCATCACCGACCGGCCCGTTGTACTCGACATTCAGGTCACCAAAGAGGAAAACGTCTATCCCATGATTCCGCCCGGCAAGGCCGTGCATGAAATGGTGGATACCCCCCTGCCCGTAACCCCAAACCCCTGAGCGCCCCCGACATGACCTTACTCATGAACAAACCCGCCGGAGCCGACATCAACCGGCCGATTCAGCACACGCTCACGCTCAAGGTGCGGCACGCTTTCAACACCCTGGCCCGCATTGTGGGCATGTTCAGCGGCCGCGGCTACAGCATCGACACCATCAGCCTGGGCGATGCCGAGGAGCCGGAAAACGCCCGCCTCACCATCACCTCGCAGGGCGATCAGAAAATTATTGAGCAGATTGTGCTGCAGCTCGAAAAGCTGGTGGATGTGCTCGAAGTGCACGACCTCACCTACGATTCTTTCGTGGAGCGCGAGCTCGCGCTGGTGAAGGTCGCCTGCCTGCCCGAACGCCGCACCGAAGTGACGCAGGTCGCCAACATTTTCGGGGCAAAGATTGTGGACATCAGCGGGCACACCCTCACCGTGGAAGTGACCGGCGGCCCCGACAAGGTGAATGCCGCCATCGAGATGCTGCGGCCCTACGACCTTCAGGAGGTGACCCGCACCGGCACCGTTGCCATGAAGCGCGAATACGAAAGCGGCGCCCGCATCCGGCTCTGAGGCCGGCCGGCTTCCCCCTCACCCTTCTTTATAAAAAAATCCTTCAAACAAAGCCGGCAGGAAGATTCCATCCGGCACACATCAAACTAAATTCAATAAAATCAATCTTCTGCTATGAAACTTTATTATGATAACGACGCCAGCCTCGAGCTGCTAAACGGGAAAAAAGTAGCTGTTCTGGGATACGGCAGTCAGGGGCATGCGCACGCCCGTAACCTGGCCGATAACGGCGTTGACGTGGTTGTGGGCCTTCGGGCCGGCAGCAAGAGGCGGGAAACCGCTGCCCGCGACGGCATCGCCGTGCAGGAAGTGCCCGAAGCGGTGAAGGGAGCCGACGTGGTAATGATGCTGCTGCCGGATGAAACGCAGGCCGAGGTTTTTGAGCGGGATGTGCGCCCCAACCTGAAATCCGGCGCATCGCTGGCCTTTGCGCACGGCTTCAACATTCACTTCAATCAGATTCAGCCGCCGGCCGATGTGGATGTATTCATGGTGGCGCCCAAGGGTCCGGGCCATCTGGTGCGCCGGGTGTTTGAGCAGGGTCAGGGCGTGCCCTGCCTGTTTGCGGTGCATCAGGATGCGAGCGGGAAAGCCGCCGAAACCGCGCTGGCCTATGCCAAAGGCGTGGGCGGCACCCGGGCCGGCGTGATTGAAACGACCTTCCGGGAGGAAACCGAAACCGACCTCTTCGGCGAGCAGGCCGTGCTGTGCGGCGGGGCCGTGGAGCTGATCAAGGCCGGATTTGAGACCCTCACCGAGGCCGGGTACAAGCCCGAAATCGCCTACTTCGAGTGCCTGCACGAGCTGAAGCTGATTGTGGATCTGCTCTACGAAGGCGGCATCGCCGGCATGTACTACTCGGTGAGCGACACGGCCGAGTTCGGCGGCATGACCCGCGGTCCGCGCGTGGTCGACGCCGGCACCAAAGCCCGGATGAAAGAAATCCTGGCCGAAGTGCAGAAAGGAGAATTTGCCCGCGAGTGGATTCTGGAAAACCGCGCCAACCGCCCGGTGATGAACGCCCTTCGCAATGCCGAGGCCGCGCACCCCATCGAGCATACCGGCAGGCAGCTGCGCAGCATGATGAGCTGGATCAGCAAAAAACCGCAGGCCGACGGGTAGCGCCATGAAACCCAAGATTGATCTTTTCGACACCACACTGCGGGACGGCACGCAGGGCGAGGGCGTCAGCTTTTCGGCGGAGGACAAGCTCCGGATTGCGCGCCGCCTCGATGCCTTCGGGATTGATTTCATCGAGGGCGGCTGGCCGGGCTCCAACCCGCGGGACATGGCCTTCTTCCGGAAGGCGCACGGCCTGCAGCTGCGGCACGCGCGCATCGTGGCCTTCGGCAGCACCTGCCGGGGCAGCGAGCCCGCGGAAGACGCCAATCTCGCCGCCCTGCTCGAAGCCGAAACCCCGGCCGTTTCGGTTTTCGGCAAAACCTGGCGGCTGCATGCCGAACAGGCCCTGGGCATCAGCTGCAGCGAAAACCTCGCGCGCATCTTCGCCTCGGTCCGCTTTCTGAAGGCGCACGGCAAGTACGTGATTTACGATGCCGAGCACTTTTTCGACGGCTTTGCCGACGATCCCGAGTACGCCCTCGCAACCCTCAAAGCCGCACACGAAGGCGGCGCGGATGTGCTCACGCTCTGCGATACCAACGGCGGCAGCCTTCCCGGAGCCGTCGGGCGCGCCGTGCAGCAGGTCGCAGCCCGTTTCCCGGGCGGCCTGCTCGGAATTCACCCGCATAACGACGGAGAGCTGGCCGTAGCCAATGCCCTGGCCGCAGTCGAAGCGGGCTGCCGGCACGTGCAGGGCACCATCAACGGATACGGCGAGCGCTGCGGCAACGCCAACCTCTGCTCGGTGATCCCCAACCTGCAGCTGAAGCTGGGCTACGACTGCATCCCCGGTGAAAATCTGGCGCAGCTTACGGGCCTGTCGCATTTTGTGAGCGAGCTGGCCAACCGCGTGCCGCATGCCGCGCAGGCCTTTACCGGCCGCAGCGCCTTCGCCCACAAGGGCGGGGTACACGTGAGCGCGGTGATGAAGAAGCCCGAGACCTACGAGCACATCACCCCTGAAACCGTAGGCAACAGCCGGCGGGTGCTGGTGTCTGACCTTTCGGGGCGCAGCAACATCCGCTACAAAACCGAGGAACTCGGCATCGACCTCGAAGCCCGTGCGGGCGATGCGGCCGGCATCGTGCGCGAGCTCAAGCAGCTGGAGCACGAAGGTTACGCTTTTGAGGCCGCTGAGGCTTCGCTCGAACTGCTCATCCGGCGGCGGCTCAACGAATGGACCGACCCCGCCGCCTTGAAAGGCTTCCGCATCCTCATCGAAAAAAATGAGCGCGACCCGGCCCGATCTGAGGCGACCATCCGCCTGGATGTGAACGGCATCACCGAGCACACGGCCGCCGAAAGCGTGGGTCCCGTGCACGCGCTCGACCTTGCCATGCGCAAGGCCCTGTCCAAATTTTTCCCGGCCATCAGCCGCATGCACCTTTCCGATTACAAGGTGCGCGTACTCAACGGCGGCGACGGCACCCGGTCAAAAGTTCGGGTACTGATTGAATCCTCCTGCGAAGGCAAAGCCTGGAGCACGGTAGGCGTATCCGAAAACATCATGGAAGCGAGTCATCAGGCGCTGATCGAAAGCTACGCCTGGTTCCTGCAGCAACAGCAGGTCCCGCTCCGGCACCCATCACCCCAACCCAACGCATCATGAAAAAACAAATCCGCATTTTCGATACCACCCTCCGGGATGGTGAGCAGGCTCCCGGTTTCAGTATGAACAAACAGGAAAAGCTACAGCTCGCACTACAGCTCGAAAAACTGGGCGTTGATGTGATGGAAGCCGGCTTCCCGATTTGTTCCGACGGCGACTTTGAGTCGGTTCGTGAAATTGCCCGTCACGTAACCCAAAGCACCGTTGCAGGCCTCGCACGGGCGAACCGAAAGGACATCGACCGTGCCTGGCAGGCTCTTAAACCCGCCGCGAAACCCCGCATCCACACGTTTATTGCGACTTCCGACATCCACCTGAAGCACAAGCTCAACAAAACCCGCGCTGAGGTTTTTGAGGCCGCCGTGCAGGCGGTGCGCTACGCGAAATCGCATTGTGAGGATGTGGAGTTTTCGGCGGAGGATGCCTCCCGCACCGATCCGGACTTCCTCTGTGAAGTTTTTGAAGCCGTGATTGAGGCCGGCGCCACCGTTGTGAACGTGCCCGACACCGTGGGCTATGCCATGCCCTGGGAGTTCGGCGAGCTGATTGCGCGCATCCGCGTGCAGGTGCCCAACATCGACGAAGCGCAGCTGAGCGTACACTGCCACAACGACATCGGCATGGCGGCGGCCAACTCCCTTATGGCCGTGCGCAACGGGGCCGATCAGGTGGAGTGCACCATCAACGGCATAGGCGAGCGGGCCGGCAATGCTTCGCTGGAAGAAGTGGTGATGGCGCTGCGCACCCGCGCACAGGCGTTCGGCCGGGAAACCGGCATCCAAACGGAGCTGCTGTACCCCACAAGCCGGATGCTCACCGAGATCACCGGGGTGAAGGTACAGCCCAACAAAGCCATCGTGGGTGAAAACGCCTTTGCGCACGAAGCCGGCATCCATCAGGACGGCATGCTCAAAAACCCGCTCAACTACGAAATCATGAAGCCGGAAGAAGTGGGCGTGCCCGAAAGCCGCATCGTGCTCGGCAAGCACTCAGGCCGCAACGCCCTCAACAGCCACCTCAGGCGGCTGGGCTACAGCTTCACCCCCAAAGAGCTGGACGTGGTGTACCGCAACTTCAGCAAGCTCACCGACAACAAGAAGATCATCACCGATTCCGATCTCATTTACCTCTCCAACAACGGCGTCACCGAAATGGGGGCGCAGTTCGTGCACGAATCCATCCAAAACTTATTCTACCGCTAATCCCTCCCCTGCTGCTATGAACAAGAACACTGGCATGACCTTAACCGAAAAAATACTGGCCCGCGCCTCGGGCAAAGCCGCCGTAAGCCCGGGCGAAACCGTCTGGGTTGATGTGGATGTGCTGCTCACGCACGATGTGTGCGGTCCGCCGGCCATCGGCATCTTCAAAAAAGAATTCGGCAAAAACGCCGCCGTTTGGGACCGCGAGAAGCTCGTGATCATCCCCGATCACTACATCTTCACCAAAGATGTGTACGCCAACCGCAACATCGACATCCTGCGGGATTTCGCGAGCGAGCAGCGGCTGCCCTATTATTATGATGTGGGCACCGAAAATTACAAGGGCGTGTGCCATGTGGCCATGCCGGAGCTGGGCTTCACCCGGCCGGGCGAGGTGCTGTTCGGCACCGATTCGCACACCTGCACCGCCGGCGCCTTCGGGCAGTTCGCCACCGGCATCGGCAACACCGACGCGGCCTTCATTATGGGCACCGGCAAACTTTGGGTGAAGGTGCCCGAAACCATGAAATTCATCTTTGAGGGGGAAATTCCGCCCTGGATTATGGCCAAAGACCTCATCCTGCAGATTATCGGCGATATCGGGGTGGACGGCGCAACCTACCGGGCCATGGAGTTTGCCGGCGATGGCGTGATGGCGATGGATATGGAAGGCCGCATGACCCTCACCAACATGGTGATTGAGGCCGGCGGCAAGAACGGCGTGGTGGAGCCGGATCAGACCACCTTCGACTACCTCGCCGGCAAAACGGACAAAAAATACGAGCCGGTTTTCAACAGCACGGATGCACGCTACCACAGCGTGCGCCACTACAAATCGAAGGATCTGCAGCCGATGGTCGCCAAACCGCACTCGCCCGACAACAAGGCCACGGTTACTGAAGTACGCGGCACGAAGCTCACCCGCGCCTACATCGGCTCGTGCACCGGCGGCAAAATCAGCGATTTCGAGGCCGCGGCGCGCATCATTAAAGGCAACCCGCTCAGGCTCGACACTTACGTTGTGCCCGCCACCACGCAGGTGCGGCAGCAGCTGCGCGAAGTAACCTTCGAGGGCGAAACCCTCTGGGATATTTTCGAGCAGGCCGGCTGCCACATGGGCGAAGCCTCCTGCGCGGCCTGCCTCGGCGGCCCTTCTGACACCTTCGGCCGCCTGAACCATGAAGAAATCTGCATTTCCACCACCAACCGGAACTTCCCCGGCCGCATGGGCTCCAAAAAATCGCAGGTCTATCTCGCCTCGCCCTATACCGTAGCCGCCTCAGCGGTAAGCGGTACCATCGCCGACCCGCGCGACTACCTGCCCGTAGCCGTGGGCTGAGGCAGGCGCGCTTCCGCCCTCCGTAACGCTTCCTCTTTTTCTCTTTCCTTTTTCAAACCTCAAAAAAAAATCAGCAGCATGAAACCGAAACCCATCAGCGGAAAAGCCTTTGTTTTGGGTGATGACATCGATACCGACCAAATCATCCCGGCGCAGCACCTTGTGTACAGCCTCGAAGACCCCGAAGAGCGGCGCTTTTACGGCCGCTACGCCCTCAGCGGCGTGCCGGATGCCCAAAGCGGTCTGCCGCAGGGCGGGGTGCCCTTCACCCGGCCCGACACCTTCGAATCGGAGTTCACCATAATCGTAGCGGGCAAAAACTTCGGCTGCGGCTCCTCCCGCGAGCACGCCCCCTTCGCCCTGCAGCAGGCCGGCATACAGGCCGTAATCGCCCCCGGCTACGCCCGCATCTTCTACCGCAACGCCATCGACGGCGGCTTCGTGATTCCCTTCGAATGCTTCGAAGACCTCAGCGGCCTGGTAAAAACCGGCGACGAGCTCGAAATCGACCGCGAACTCAGCCTGCTGCACCACAAGCCCGGCGGCAAAAAATACCCGCTGCGCCCCCTCGGCGACGTAGCCGACATCGTAGAAGCCGGCGGCATCTTCGAATATGCACGCAAACACAAGATGTTTTAAACAGTATGTCAGTATGTCAGTGTGTCAGTGTGTCGCTATAATATTGATTTTTCAGTATTTGCATTGACATCAAAACACGTTGCGTATTTACGTGAATAAAAATCCACCTAAATCAGGGTGCCATCAGAGCGTGATCAAAAAATGACACACTGACATACTGACACACTGACACACTGACACACTGACACACTGACACACTGAAATAATGAGATACTGATAAAATGAATAAAACTTACAAAATCGCTGTCCTTCCCGGTGACGGGATCGGGCCTGAAGTAACGGAGGCCGCCTTTGCTGTTGCCGATGCGGCCGGGGCCCGGTTCGGCTTCACGCTAGAGAAAACGGCCTATGCCATTGGCGGCGCGGCCATTGATGCGCAGGGTACGCCCCTGCACGAAACCGTACTGGAAGCCTGCAAGCAGGCCGACGCCGTTTTTCTCGGGGCCGTTGGCGGACCCAAGTGGGACCATCTTGAGGGGGCGATGCGGCCGGAGTCCGGCCTGCTTGCCCTGCGCAAGGGGCTCGGCGTGTACGCCAACCTGCGGCCGGTGCGCATCCCCGAGGGGCTGGCGGAGTATTCCCCCCTGAAGCCCGAACTGCTCACAGATGTTGACCTCATGGTGGTGCGCGAACTCACCGGCGGCCTGTACTTCGCACGGCCCAAGGGTCCGTGGCCAACGCCCGAAGGCCGGCGCTCCGCGGTCGATACCCTGCGCTACGACGAGGACGAAATCGCGCGCATCGCGCACACGGCCTTTGCGCTCGCGGGTCAGCGGCGCGGCAAACTCACCTCCGTCGATAAAGCCAACGTGCTCGCAAGCTCCCGCCTCTGGCGCGATGTGGTGAATGAAATCGCCGCCGAATACCCGCAGGTACAGCTCGAACACATGCTCGTGGATAACTGCGCCATGCAGCTCGTGCGCCGGCCCGCACAGTTCGACGTAATCCTCACCGAGAACATGTTCGGGGATATTTTAAGTGATGAGGCTGCGATGCTGACCGGCTCCATCGGCATGCTGCCCTCCGCAAGCACCGGCGAACGCGGCGGCCTGTTCGAGCCGGTTCACGGCTCCGCTCCTGATATCGCCGGCAAAGGCATCGCCAACCCCTGCGCTGCCATCCTCTCGGTAGCCCTCATGCTCCGCCTCGCCCTGCAGCAGCCCGAAGCCGCCGACGCCATAGATGCCGCCGTAGCAGCCGTCATCAAAGCCGGTCACCGCTGCGCCGACCTCGCCGCCGCAAATCAAACCAATCTTAGCACCCTTGAAATGACAAATAAAATAACCGAAGTCCTGGGGTAAATTTTCAGTATGTCAGTATGTCAGTATGTCAGTGTGTCAGTGTGTCACTAATAAATTGATTTATAATAACTTATCTCTGAACTTGAAACTTGAAACCTGAAACCTGAAACCTGAAACCTTTGCGCCTTTGTGTGAGAAAAAATCCGCGCTAATCCTGCCCGATCCGCAAAATCCGCGTGCCATCTTTCTGCGGGGTCGCCGTGACCGCTCAGGCTCCGGCGGGCACATGGTGTACCTACGGCACACAGAAAATAGGAGGCGACGGCTTTTTTCTACCCATATGATATCCCTCCGGGATATAGGAGCCCGCAGCAATATGCGGAATGCATCAAGGTCAAAAGACACCTATAATAAACTGATTCACAATTACTTACCCCTGAACTTTGAACTCTGAACTCTGAACTCTGAACTCTGAACTTGAAACTCGAAACTCGAAACTCGAAACCAGAAACCTGAAACCTTTGCTTCTTTGCCTCTTTGCGTGAAATATATTCCGCCCCGATCCGCGTGCCATCTTTCTGCGGGGCGTCTGCCGGATTTTTAGTAAAATGGAGGTGTGCATTTATCCTTCATTCTAAACATCCCGTTTTATGTCCGCTCCCGAAACTGCTCCCAAACTGCTCCGCGAAACCCGCGGCCGCGTTGCGCTGCTTACGCTCAACCGCCCCGAAATCCGGAATGCGGTTGATGCCGATACCATGAATCAGCTGCGGGAGGCGCTGCTTGCCGCGGAGGCCGATCCCGAGATCCGGGTGGTGCTGCTCACCGGAGCCGGGGGCGCGTTTTGCAGCGGGGCCGACATCAAGAGTGCGCTTCAGGCCCGCCTCACCCCGGAAAAAGCGATGCAGATCCTGCTCGAGAGCTACGGACCCGCACTGCGGTGCATCCGTGCGCTGAAGCTGCCCGTGATCGCCGCGGCCGACGGTATGGCAGCCGGTATCGGGCTCGACCTCGCCCTGGCCTGCGACCTGAGGCTGGCTTCGCCTCAGGCCGGCTTCGCGGAGCTGTTCATCCGCGTGGGCCTCATCCCCGATGGCGGCGGCACCTGGATGCTGCAGCGCCTCATCGGTCAGGCCCGCGCCAAGGAAATGATTTTCACCGGGGAAACCGTAGATGCAGAAACCGCCCTGCAGTGCGGCCTGGTGAACCGGGTGCTGCCCGCCGTAGGCGACGCTTTCCTGCAGCAGGCCCTCGCCTATGCCGCCGGCATCGCGCAGCAAAGCCCCGACGCCCTCCGCTTCGGCAAGCGCGCCATACACGAAGCGGCCGCCGGTACCTACGAAGAAGCCCTCGAGCGCGAAGCCGGCTATCAGCGGCAGATTTTCGACGGCCCCTGGGGCTTTGAAGGCTTTCAGGCCTTCCTCGAAAAACGCAAACCCGGCTGGATGGATTAGGGGGATGGGAGATTTTTCCTCAGCAGTAAACCCGCATCTTAAACACGAAACAAACCCGGCAGTTTAGCAGCATGGCCGATGTGCACAGCGCTGAGACCCGCAGTTACAACATGAGCCGCATCCGGTCTAAGGATACGAAGCCGGAGATGCGGCTGCGAACAGGGCTGCACCGGCTTGGGCTGCGGTTCCGGCTGCACAGCAAAAAGCTGCCCGGCAAGCCGGATCTGTCCTTCCGCAAATACCGCACGGCAGTTTTTGTGAACGGCTGCTTCTGGCACGGACACGAAGGCTGCCCTAAATTTGTGATGCCCAAAACCCGCACAGAATGGTGGCAGGCCAAAATCAGCAAAACCCGCGCGCGCGACGCGGAAGTTCAGGCAGAACTCCGGGCTTTGGGATGGAAGGTGATTGTCGTTTGGGAATGCGGGCTCCGTGGCGGGGCCGCGGAGGAGACACTGAAGCGGGTTTATGAGGAAATCACGGTGCCATCCGCCGGCTCCGGCTCAGGCCCGCATCCGAAAGGCTCACAGCCATGAGCTCACTGAGGGTTACGGTGAAGGGCACCCCTTTTGACCGGCCTTCTTTATAGGCCTTCAGGCGCACATGAGACCATTTCAGCCCCTTTAGTTCAGCTGCCGAAACCTTTCTGAGTTTAACCACAAGATAGTACGGCTGCGATGGGTTGGGATAGCCCTTTTCCAGCATCTTTTCTTTTGAATATACCTCCGGACCCTCTGACTCAATCTCCCAAAGCTCGCCTGTTTCGGTCTGTTCTTTCATGTGAACCAGCAGGTATTTCGCGCTTACTGTTCTGGCATCAAGCACCAGCGAGCCCTGCCCCCCGTCTGTTCTGAAGTTGTAAAGCTTTTTCTCCCTAATCCACACAAGCTGCTCCGGCCGGTTACAGTAGCCAACCAGAACCGGTGTTTCATCGGGTATGTGTGTGCGCTGCGTGCCGTAGGCTTCCGGTAAAAACCGCATCATTCCCGGCGCATCTTCCGGTTCCTCTTTATGCACCTGCCAGATACGCAGCGCAAGTTTCTCGCGCTGACTCGAGCGGTTAATGAAGTGCCGGATTACTTCCTCCACAAAAACCCTCAGCTCTCCGATACCTGTTTCATCCTTCGATGGCTTTACCGGAAAAGCCCCCAGACCGGGGATGATTTCATGGAACCCCTGCCGCTTCACCGGTATTTCACCCGGATACAGCACATAGGCCCCGCCCGTGCGCCGGATGGCATCTTTGTAGGCGTGCATCTTCAGCAGGTCCGCATTTTTATGCCTGCCCTTGCGCTCATCGGTCTTCTCCTCGTTCAGTGTTTCCGGGTCTGCCTCAGCCCTTGCCTTCAGGTAATCAGCCAGATTCTCAACCTTGTACTTGGCGTCGAAATGGATGTGAACAATCAGCTCCTCTTCCTCTGCTTTGGCTTCGCTGATGCCGGCCGGCCACACCGTGAGGCTGTAATCGGGACGCATGGCGGTGGTCCAGCTGCCGGCGCCCGGATAATTTTTCACCTGCGGATTGCCCCCGTAGGTGCGGTTGTAGCTGAAGCGCACCTGCAGGGCGCGGCTCTCTGACCGGAAAATGCCCTTCAGTATGGTTTCACGCCCCTGCCTGAGGGTGAGGTTGAGCCGCCTGCTGTCGGCGGTAATCAGCTGATCGAGGCTTTTCTGATTCAGGCTGAACATAGAACTGAAGAGATCGGTGAGCTGAAAGAAAAGCCAGTATTCGTAGAGGGTTGCGATGTCTTTCTTGCCGGCTTTGTACACATCATCCCCGCCTTTCCAGATCAGCCGGGCCGCGAGATCGAACATCAGCCAGGCACGCAGCACTTCGCGGTAGCCGCTCTTGCGCTGCAGAACCGGGCTGTTGATTCGCAGCGTGGCCGGTCTTGAAACTTCGCCAAACATGCTGTGCTGCAGCCAGCTTTCCAGCCGGTTCACCAGTTCGCCCGACTCTGCATGCAGGGCCGAACCCGGCTGCTCAGCTGAGCGCGCATGGATGCCGGCACAAAACAGGGTGAAGCTTTCGAGGGCGTGTTTTATGAAGCGGTTTTCAGGCGTATCAACCGAATCGGTTTTGATACTGCTTTGGATGCGGGCGGGCAGCGTTGGGATGCCCTGTTTTGCAAGCGGATGCCGGTTCGGCAGCTGCTGACGGTTGCGGCCCTGCGTGATCTCCCGGATGCCGGACGACGAAAACCGCCGGATGCGGCGGATATCCTGCTTTTCGGTTGTTTCCTTCCAGCCGGTAACCGGGGCGGAAACAATCCGGTGCACAGCCGCGGCAAAATCATCTGACCCCACAACCGAGCGGATAAACGCGAACCGCTGATAGAGGCTTTCAAAATCGCCCTCATAATCCGTTTCAAAAAGCTGCGATACCGGCGAATCAGACTGCATGAGCAGGGCGGTACAGCGGTCGGTGATGTATTCGAGCATGTTGCGGTAATCATCCCGGTAGCCGGTTTTTACCGACTGCACTTCCAGCTGCACAAACCCGAGGCTTTCCTCCGGGCGCTCCTTGCGGGCAACCCTGAGCTGCAGGGTGCCTACAAAAATATTGGGCTCCAGGGTGCCCATGTGCGGCCTGCTCCGGCGGGGATGGATAATGCGGCCATACCCCTCTGTTCTTTCACTGAAACAAAACGACTTACTGCTGAACTCGTAGTCATAAAACTGCCCTTCCAGAAGCTGATGCGGCGCTTCCCGAAACCCTTCTTCCGGGGCTTCAAGCTCAAACAGCGTGCCCGGCCTGCGCTCTTCGATGAGGAGGACCAAACCTTCCTCAATTTCATCAAGCGGAATACGGAGTATGCCGCTCTTTACCGCAGCGGGGGCAGGCTCAGGCTTCAGCATAGCTTGCGTAACCGTTATCGATGGCACTCTGATACATGCGGCTGATCTTTTCGAGAGAAAGCGGATACTTTACCTTATCTGGATTAATCTCAGCATATTTCGGTACGCCAAACACCTCTTTTACGATGTCAGCCGGCTGATTCACCAAACAGATGCCGGCCAGCGTTTTGAGCACCGGCACAAGCTTCCGCCGGGATCCGTGCAGCTTGGGCAGCAGCTTCTGCATCACCGCAATATCGAGATACGCGTTTTCGGCCTTTTCGCCTTCACTCAGGCTGTCGGCTGCACCAACCGCTTCAAGCTGACGGATGAGCCGGATGATTTCAGAGGCTGAGCGGTAGCCGAATTCTGCGCCTGTTTTGCTGAGCTCATCAAAGAACCGCAGCAGGGCCTCATTAATGCCGTCTGCTGCACGCTCACCGGTAGTTTTGTTGCGGGACATCTCCAGAAAAGAAGCCGCCATATTGGCGCCCTTCCCTTTGAGGACGTCCATTTTGAGGGGCTTCATCTCAAGCAGAAACAGGTTGATATCGGTCTTGCTCACCCTGAACTCAATGGTGTTGGCGCGGTCCAGCACCTTGGGGCTGAACATATTGGTGGTTTCATCAATATTGACCGTACCGATGATGAACAGGTTATCCGGCAGCCGCACGGCGGACGGTACGCCCTGCCAGTCGCCGGAGCCGCTGTGCAGCGGAATTGCTTCGCCCGATTCCATCGCGCTCAGAAAATCAGCAAAATAGCGCTCTACATGGCTCAGATTCATTTCATCCAGAATGAGAAAGTGCGGCTCATCGGGTCTGCTCTGCGCTCTTATAATGAGATCAAGCACACTGTTTTCAGGCTTCACATATTCAGCATCTTTAAGCGCGTTGGGATACCCCAGAAGCGGCTCCCTGTTGGTCCAGTCGGCCCCGACCGGCACGATGCAGTACTGCTCTTCGGAAGCGGAAATCCACTGCACAAACGCCTGTGCCAGCTTGGTTTTACCCGAACCCGAAAGCCCGGTGAGAATTACGAAGGGTTTTGTGAGGAGAGAGGCGATGAAGCGGTGGATGAATTGCTTATCAAACTTGAGACCGATATTATATGCTAACAGAACGAAATCATCACTTTTAAAATATATTTTATCTAAGACCAATAAATTTTTCCCGTGAATAGAAAAGTGATTAAAAAAGTCAACTTTGTTTTTTCTGTCTATAGAGACTGGTTGCCCGCAACTAAAATCCTCAAGATCCTTTAACTCAACACCTTCCTTAATTAAAACAACATCATTTTTATTTATCGTCTTAATCTCAAAAAAAATAGAATAGGAATTAATTGTATTTTTCAATATATCTAAATTACCAATTTTGTCATCAGGCCATAATTTTTCAACAAGTTCTTTTAATTCTTTTTTATGACTTTTATTTTTTCTAAATTCATCAATTAAAGCCGAATTAATGACTATTGGACTAGAATTTTTAGAAAAACTTTTTGTATACGGATTAGGAGCATAGTATCGAGTCATCCAATTATTTAAATAATCATTAATCTCAGTTAATGATGGCCTATGGTAAAATCGCGGGTAGTACATATCATTATTTTCACAATACAATCCAAGTTGACATGCAAGTTGGTATGGTGTCGTAAAAAAACTCGCCTCGTCATTATCCATTAATTTCTTAAACGACTCAGTTACAATGCTTCTCATAGCTTCTGAAGGCATACTTTCTTTAGGCAACAAGTCAATTAACTCACGAACAGTTTTCAAGTAAGGGTTTCTCCATCTACAAATAGGATCTGACATATCCATAATAATTTAAATATTTGTTATATCAATTTCTTTCAATATTGCAATCAATACATTTACAACAATACTATTACCAGCCTGTCGATACATTTGAGTGTCACTCACAACCTGCTTAAAATCATCTCCAAAACCCATTAACCGTAAACATTCTCTTGGTGTTAATTTTCTAATACGACCAGTATGTGTTACATAATTATCAACACCTGCCCTATGCATTTTATGCATAGATTGCAAAAGTGGACGAGCAACAGTTAAATCTGTTTTAGTTGACGTTTTAAAATTTTTTGTACCGCTTTTGAGTACATATTTTTCTACTTTTTCAGACAAATAATATTTTTCTTCAACAGCATTCACATCAAAAACAAATTCGCAGACATCAGCCTCTTTTGGTTCAAAAATAAAATCACCATGCCAATTAAACTGCTGATTAGCCTTTTGGCATAGGGCTATTTCGCCATTTATTTGAGTATATCTTTTATTTTTGTTTTTCGTACTTGTAACAAACTTTACCCCCTTTTTTTTTAAATAATATTTACTATCTGTATAATCTTCTAGAAAATCTTGCATACTGTACTCAAGGTCAATTGGTTCAGGAAAATGAAAATTATAATCCTTATCTCTAAATCCAACTATAAATATTCTTTCTCTATGCTGAGGAATTCCGTAGTCCTTTGCGTTTAGTAACTGATAATAGTACCTATAGCCTATTTGATCAAATGTAGATTTTATTATATTAAATGTTTTTCCCCCATCATGATTTATTAATCCTTTTACATTTTCAAATATAAATACTTTAGGCCGACACTCTTTTATAAGTCTGGCAAAATCATAGAATAACGTTCCGCGAGTATCTTCCAGTCCTCTTCTTTTCCCAACCATTGAGAATGACTGACATGGTGTTCCTCCAACCAAAATATCGATTTTGTTTTTATATTTTTTTCCTTCAATGTCTTTAACATCATCATACCAATTCTGCTCATCAACTTCATAGTTTGCAAAATAACTTTGCTTAACAAACTTATCTATGTCAGAAGCAAATACAATGTCAGTCTTAAGATTTAATCGTTTAAAAGCATATTCAATGGCACCTATGCCTGAAAAGCAAGTAGCAAGATTAATGACTTTTGATGGATTATTAAATGTTCGCTCAATCCAAGGCTTTCGAAATTTAAGCACAAGTTGTTTTTTATTATTTTCAATATCATTGACATGAATATCTTTCACTTTTGTTGTACTTTTAGTTTATTATTAAACAAGAAAATCATTTAATTCGGAACAATCAATTTATGATAAAATAAATATATGTGCAAAAAAAAGGTAGCATTATTCGCTACAGGTCTTACTTCGAATTTAACTTAACCATTTTCTTTGGGTAATGCTATTGATACCAAATTAATCAAATTCTTCAAATCTAACTATAGAACCTCTGTCTTATATTAACTGTTATATAATAACATCAAGTTGATGTCGAACCGCTACTGGTGCGGGAAGGTGCAGCGGTGTGTGTACTTTGGTGGCTGAGTCGCCTGGAGAGGGCGGGGATGATCATCCCTTAGAAAAAACTTCCGGGGCGGGCAAGCGGGGGTCTTGCGCCCCCCGATTTGTGGAGATTTATCAGGCCAAGCGGCCGTATGTCGTGTAGCATTCAGCATTTTTCCAACCCGGTTATCACGGCATCGGGGCGGGAGGGGGCAAGCGGGCGGCTTACGGAGCTGGCAACAAGGAGGGTACGTTTCCGGCGGGAGCCGGCACAGGCTCAGGCTCAGCTACGCTTATGGATTCAGCGGCAGATGCCGCTTCTGTTTGTGGCGGCGCTATCGTACCTTTGTTAAGGATGGAATGAATGATGCCCGCCCCTCACCTGTTTGCCGAACATGAACCGATCCGACCGCCTTTATCAGATTCTCAGCGATGAATCCGTCAAGCACAAGGCGGAGCAGTGGACGGTTTACCTTTCTTTTGTGCTGTTTTTCGGCCATCTCATTCTCATTTTCCTCCGGAACACCCTCCCGGAGAACATCTACCTCAGCGGCCTTAACCCCAACTACCTGGCCGCCCTGTACACGCCCTTCAGCGTAATTCTGGTGTACGAGGTGTACCTGCTCATTCTGGCGCTGCCGCTCTCCTTCTCGGAATCCATCCGCAAGCAGTACGAAATTATTTCGCTCATCATCATCCGGCGGGTGTTTAAAGATATTTCCAACTTCGAGAGCTTCGATCAGATTGCGGAGCAGAAAGAGGCGATTCTGCAGATTGCGACGGACCTCGGCAGCGGGCTGCTGCTGTTTCTGCTGGTCGGCGTTTTTTATCACGTAAGCCTGAAGCGGCAGGGGCTGATGCCCATTTCAAAGGCGGAAATCGGCAAGTTCATCAGCCTGAAAAAGCGGGTAGCGCTGTTTTTGGTTGTGGTGTTTACCAGCCTCACCTTTATTGCGGTGTGGCAGCTGGTCTCGGCCGCCTACGATCTCATCTTTTATGAGGTGCCCTTCACCCTTGATCTCAACATCTTGTTTTTTATTGAGTTCTATACGGTGATGATTTTTGCCGATGTGTTTATTTTCATCGCGTCCTTCATGTTCAGCCAGACCTATGCCCGGCTGTTCCGGAATGCGGGCTTTGTGTCATCGACGGTGATCCTGCGGATTTCGCTCTCGGCCGATCCGATTTATGGTGGCTGGATTGCGGCTGTTGCCCTGCTCACCGGGATTATCTCGCAGCTGATTTACGTGTACCTGAGCAGGCTCGAGCAGAATCAGCGGGAAAGCGGGTGAAGCTGGCTTTCGGCTGGTGCCGGAGCTCCTCCCCCTCAGCGGTGAGCCTTTGCCCCGGAAGGCGGTGCGGGTCTGCCCCGGCGGCCTCAGCACGGAGCCCCCTTACGGAAGCAGGCGGTCGGCTGAACTTTGTATCAGGCACCGGTTGTTCGTTCAGCAGCGGTACACATCCCCCTACACCCAAAAAACCAAAACTACTGCCCATGAAAACCTCTGATTATACGCTTCTTTCGTTTCGCTTTTTGATGATGCTTGCCGTGCTGCTGCTGGTTTCGGCCTGCCGTGCGCCGGAGGGTCCGCTGCAGCTTTCGGGGGATGTGCCCGAGGCAGCGGGCTGGCAGGCAGCGACCGTGCTTGAGGGGCTGGAGCATCCCTGGGCGGTGGTGTGGCTGAATGAGACAGACATGCTCATCACCGAGCGGCCCGGCCGGCTTCGGCTGGTGCGCGACGGGCTGCTGCTGCCTGAGTCGGTTGCCGGTGTGCCGCAGGTGTTCGCCAGCGGACAAGGCGGACTGCTGGATGTGAGCCTGCATCCGGGGTTTGCCGAAAACGGGCTGGTGTACCTCACCTATGCCGCCGGCGATAAGGATGCCAACCGCACGACCCTGGCGCGGGGCGTTTTTACCGGTGAGGCCCTCATGGACGTGGAGGTGATTTTTGAGACCAATGTGGCGAAGACCGGCAATCAGCATTTTGGCTCGCGCATGGCGTGGCTGCCCGACGGACACCTGCTCGTGAGCATTGCCGACGGCGGCAACTACATCCGGTTCGACGGGGGATGGATTCGCGAGCAGGCGCAGAACCCGGCCAACCATCTGGGCACGGTGGTGAAGCTCACCGATGAGGGGCAGCCCGCGGCCGGGGCTCCGTTTATAGCCGCTGATGCGGAAGGGGAGGTTGTGCTGCCGGAAATCTGGACCCTGGGTCACCGCAACATTCAGGGGCTAGCCGTTGATCCGCTGAGCGGGGCCGTTTGGGCGAACGAGCACGGCGCTCGCGGGGGCGATGAGCTGAACCTGCTGCAGCCGGGCGCGAACTACGGCTGGCCGCTGGTTACCTACAGCCGGGAGTACCATTTCACGCGCATCACACGCAGAACGGCCAAACCCGGCATGACCGATCCGCTGGTGGTGTGGACCCCGGCACAGGCGCCGAGCGGGCTTGTGGTGTACCGGGGGGATGTGTTCCCGGGCTGGCGGGGGGATGTGTTCAGCGGCGGACTTGTGAGCGGGGAAGTGCGCCGGGTGATCCTCGACGGTGAGACCGTTACGGGGGAGGAGAAGCTCACCATAGGTGCACGCGTGCGGGATGTGCGCCAGGGGCCTGACGGCTTCCTCTACGTGCTAACTGATGAAGAAAACGGCCGCCTGCTGCGGATTGAGCCGTTGTGATGTTGGTGTGCGCGATGATGGCACGCTGATTTGGGCGGATTGGAGGCGGGGGTTTCGCGGATTTTGGTTAAAGAAGGCAACCAACTCAGATAGAAAGTCACCCCTCTCCCGGCACGAAAATTTGACTGAAACCAACAAAACCTTTTCGGGAGAAGAGGACCGGGGATGAGGGCGGCAAACCCGGCGTTGGGTTATGCGCGGTGATGGCACGCTGATTTGGGCGGATTGGGCAGGATTTTCGCGGATTTTGGTTTCTCGCAGAGTCGCAAAGCCGCGAAAGAAAGAATTATACTATTGAAATTAATGAATTTAGTGACACACTGACACACTGACATACTGTCGCACTGAAAAAACTACTCATTAACCCGCACATCCTGCACGATTATGGTGAAGCCGGTTTCGTCGGCTTCCATCATGCGCTCGAACTGTTCAAACTGACTGCCCATTTGCTGCATGATCATGTTCCGCTGTGCTTCGGGCAGGTTTTCGAGCTCGCGCATCATTTCTTCCATTTCGCGCCGGGCCTCGGCCATTTCCTCGCCATCCATCATGGCGGCGAGTCCGCTCATGGTGATGCTTACGCGGCCGGGCAGCGGCAGCCCGCTGTGTCGCTCGTATTCCCCGAGGCTGAAATGCATTTCTAACTGCTGTCCGTCCTCATTTTCCATGATGCTTTCGATGTGGTACAGCAGGTGATCGGAAGCACCAAGCGACAGTTTCATGGTAACAAAGCTGAAATCTTCGATATCGGCTTCGTCACCCGCATCCTGCATGGGTTCGCCCAGGGTTTCGATTACGGCCGGGTCGTCGATCAGGAGGGTGATCATGCGGCTGCCGTCTCGGGTTTCGGTGCCGATTCGGGCGGCGCCATTCACGAGGGTTGCAATGTCGGCTGCGCTCAGGTTCAGCAGGCCGATTACGCTGATGTCGTCGTTTTCCTCATCCCCTACGAGCCTCGGGTGTCCGTTCTCCGTCACTTTGCGGAAAGTTTCGCGCTCCTGCATCACAAAGCCCATCCCTTCAATGGCGGGTACAAACGAAAGGGTGTTCACCCCGGAGAGGTAGCCGGCATTGGCGCGCTGTATATCACTGATGAGCTGTGAAGCGGAAGGCTGCGCCGAAAGCAGTGCCGGAAAAAGAAGCATGAGTACGAGCGCAACAAAGTATTTGGCGGAAGATATGTTCTGCAGATTTTGTTTTTTCATGGTGTAATTGCCTCGGTTTTTTATTTGGGATTGGTCTTAGTCACATCTGAATGAGCAGGACTGTAGCACGCTGTAACTTATGGGTTTATGGGGGGTATTCCAAAAGGGTGCGGCGGGTTGGGGATGCTCCCTGTAATTCAGCTTAGGGGCTTGCTGCCTGCCGCCGGTTCCTTCACACCCCGCCCCGCAAGCTTGCGGTACCCTCATGTAGTTTAGGTTTTAGCTGACTTTAAACCCTGATTAGTATAAACATGGGGCACCCCTCTAAAGAGTAATGGCACTAACTTTGTTATAGTATAGTTGGAGTTTATGCGTATATTGTTTTAAAAACACTTCTATGCAACTCACTCCATCAACCCATGTGTCGCATTTATTGCGTCAGCGTCTAAAAACGA
>NZ_JAIUMX010000058.1:0-21509 GCF_022565315.1 Cyclonatronum sp.
GAAGGAACAAATTTATGAACACACAACCCGAAAAAGAGATCTATATAAAACCAACTGTAATGAAAACCAACTTCGACCTGACTACCATGGTCGTGATGATGTCGCCGCTGATCGGCCCGCCCGTACCCCCGGGACCGCCAACCATTGAATAGACATTACTTTTCGAGTCCAATGGGGGGAAGGGTCCCCCCTACTTTACCAAAAGTGGCAGCTGTGAGACGGCTGCCACTTTTTTATTTTCCGGTGATTTGTTTTCTGAAGAACACGCATCCCTCGTGAAACCCGCATCAAACCGATGATCACCGAACCCCGTGGCAGGTTTCGCTGTTAACCGGCGCATGAATTCTGCATCCCCCATCGGCATCGTTTGGTTCAAGCGCGACCTGCGCCTGAACGACCACAAACCCCTCAAAGAGGCCATAGCCTCCGGACTTCCGCTGCTGCTTATGCGGCTGTTCGAGCCCGAAATTGAGCAGCACGCACCGGACTTCGATATGCGGCACTGGCGCTTTGTCCGGCAGAGCATCACCAGCCTCAACCTGCGGCTGAAGCAGCTCCCAAAGCCGGATCAGGGCTCTGAGCACATCACCCTGCACCCCCAAATACACGCGTTTCACCGGTATGCGGAGGATGCCTTCGGGCTGCTGCATGAGGCTTTTGCGGTCAGGTCGGTGTGGAGCTATGAGGAAACCGGCACGGACCGCACCTATCAGCGGGATATCCGGATGGGGCGCTGGTTTCGGGAGCGGGGCATTGCCTGGCAGGAGTTTCAGAGCAACGGGGTGCAGCGGGCCATCAAAGACCGCGACGGCTGGACCAAAGCCTGGTACGCCCGGATGAGCGCCCCGGCGGATGAACCCGACCTGAGCCGGCTGCGAACAGTCGCGCTGCCGGTTGACCTCGGTGAAAAGCTGCGGGGCGCACCGCTGCCTGAAAGCTTTTATGACAAACCGGTGCAGTTTCAGCAGGGCGGGGTTTCAGAGGCGGAAAAGACGCTGGCTGGCTTCATTAAAAGCCGCGCGGCAAACTACAACCGCGACATTTCAAAGCCGCTGGAAAGCCGGGAATCGTGCAGCCGGCTGTCGCCCTACCTCACCTGGGGGAACCTGAGCGTGCGGCAGGTGTATCAGGCGGCAATGGAGGGCAAGTCGCTGTACGGCAACAAGAAAGGCCTGAACAGCATGATGTCGCGGCTTAGGTGGCACTGCCATTTCATCCAAAAATTTGAGACCGAGCCGCGGATTGAGTTTGAAAACACCAACCGGGGCTTCGACAGCATCCGCACGGAAACCGACGCGCAGCTGCTCGAAGCCTGGCAGAAAGGCGAAACCGGCTTTCCGCTGGTTGATGCCTGCATGCGCTGCGTGGCGCAGACCGGCTACCTCAATTTCAGGATGCGGGCCATGCTGGCTTCGGTGCTTACGCATCATTTCTGGCAGCCGTGGCGGGCCGGGGCACCCTGGCTGGGCCGGCAGTTTCTGGACTTCGAGCCGGGTATCCATTACACGCAGTTTCAGATGCAGGCCGGCACGCAGGGCATCAACACCATCCGGATTTACAACCCCGTGAAGCAGTCGCAGGAGCACGATCCGGAAGGCGTTTTTATCCGGCAGTGGGTGCCCGAACTGGATAAAGTGCCCGCAAAGCTGATTCACGAGCCGTGGACTATTTCCGAAATGGAGCAGCAGATGATGGGCTTCCGGCTGGGTGAAGACTACCCGCGGCCGGTAATCAAAGACCTGAAGCGAAGCTACCGGGAGGCCTCCGCGAAGCTTTGGTCGCTGAAGTCGGACGCTAAGGTGAAGCAGGAAAACGAGCGCATTGTGCGGGTACATGTGCGGCGCTGATGGTTTCGCGCTGTGGTTTGGGGTTCCCGCAAAGGTGCAAAGGGGTACTGGTACTATCCCTTGGCCACCTTATCATCAGTCAAGGGTTGGCTGGTTTGCTTTTGTGGTGACCGGGAGATTTTTATTTATCGGGGAAAATATGTTGGGATGCTTGAAAAACCGGGGAGACGTGCTTAACTTATACGTACAATAAAAATGATACGTACACGCTATGAAAAACAAGAAACTCACCCTGTATTTATCGGAAGAAGTCATCAGCCGCGCCAAGGCGCATGCACGGGAAAGGGGCACATCCCTGTCGGGAATGGTCGCCGATTTCCTCACCAAAGAAACCGCGATGTACCAGACCGATGATGAGGCGTTCCCGGCCATTGAAGATGAATTCGTGCCTTTTTGCGGGGTTATTGGTCTGCCCGAGCGTACCGATGAGCGCGAGATTGCGGCCCTGCTGCGCGAAGAAAAACACCGGTAGCAGCAATGGCGGCGCTCTCCGAAACCCAAAAGGTCCCGCGGCTTTTTCTGGATACCAACATCCTGGTTGACCTGCTTGCCGAGCGGCACCCGCACTTTGAGCCAGCCCTTGCGCTTATGCGCGGGGCGCGGTCCGGCAGCCTCAGGCTTTGCACTTCGGCTCTTTCTGTCACGACCTGCTGGTACCTGGTGAGCCGGCAGCGCGACAATGCGACTGCCCTCGACGCCATCCGGGCCATGCTGCGATTTGTGGAAGTGATCCCGGTGAGCGAACGGGCCGTGCTACAGGCGGTGCAGTCCGACTTTCGGGATTTTGAGGATGGCGTGCAGTACTTTGCCGCGCTTGAAGCCGGTGATACGGCCTTCATCATCACCCGGAATGTGCGGGATTTCCGGCAGTCGGTCATCCCGGTGTGCAGCGCCCGCGACTATCCGGAGGCAGCAACTACCCGATAAGCGGGATTCGGTTTGGGGGCACATCCCCCGAACAGAAACACATCACCCTAAAAAATAAACCCCGGTGCCGTACAAAGGAAACAAATCTAATCTGCCTTCCAAAACCTGCGTGAGCTGCGGACGGCCCTTCAGCTGGCGAAAAAAGTGGGAGAAAAACTGGGACTCGGTGAAGTATTGCAGCGAAAAATGCCGGCGGAGCAAAAAAAGTGCGGATGGGTGAGCCTCAGGCTGGTTCTGGCTTCGGCGGCGCCTCACCTGAGGGCTGCAAGAAAGCCGGCGGTGAGGTACAGGTTTATGAGCAGGAAAACAAGCGAGGGCAGGCTGAGCAGCACGCTGTCTTTGATGCTGAGCCGCACGAGGAAGGCAACGAGCATCATCACGGAAAAACCGGCTGCGGCAAGCGCGCCGGCCGGCGGATAGGAAATCCCGAGGAAGAGTCCGCCGGCACCCAATAACTGAAGCACACCCGTTGCCCTTCGCTGCGCATCGTTAAGACCGAAGCGTTTGAACTCGGCAATCATCCATTTTGACACGAGGGACTGAACGCCGTAGAACACAAAGAAAAGGGCATTGAGAATGAGGACGGTAAAAAAAAAGGCCGGCAACTAATTTAAGATGAGGTAGATGGATATCCGTAAGGGAATTTGTTCCGATACAGCTTTGTCGGCTGAGCCGAGCGAATCTCACAAGATGAAGCCTGTTTAACCGGGCAATCGTTCAGCATTTTTTTTGACTGAACAGCTTTGCAGCCCTTCGGATTTCCGGCTCACAAACTCAGGGTTCCGGCAATGATTTTGAGCTGATTCATGTTAGGCTCAGCAATTCCGAAAACCATTATCCACAACTTTTTATCCTGATGAATTCCCTGCTTTGGTTCCGCAACGACCTGCGGCTGCACGACAACGAAGCCCTTAACATCGCCCTCGAACAGGCTGAAACCCTGCTTCCGGTCTATATTTTTGACCCGCGACAGTTCGGGCTCACCCGCGAAGCCGGATTCCCGAAAACGGGACCGTACCGGCTCCGCTTCCTGCTCGACAGCCTCGCAGATCTGCGCGCAAGACTGCGGGAGAAAGGCTCGGACCTCATCATCCTGAAAGGAAAACCCGAGGAGCTGATTCCCGACCTCTGCCGGAAGCTGGAAATCGGCCTCGTGAGCTACCATGAGGAGGCGACCTTCGAAGAAACGCAGGTGGAAGATGCCCTCGATGATGCGCTCGAAGCCCTCGGCGTTGAGGTCGATTCGGCATGGGGCGCAACGCTTTACCATGTGGATGACCTGCCGATGGATATTGAGAAGCTTCCCGATGTGTTCACCGCATTCCGGAAGAAGGCCGAAAAATTCAGTGACGTCCGGGAGCTGTTCGATACCCCGGAAAGCCTGCCGCCGCTGCCCAAAGGTGCGCCGGAGCCGGGTGATTTCCCCGATGCCGACTTCTTCGGCCTTGCGCCCGATGCGCCCTCGCACCGCGCCGTGCTTCCGTTTGAGGGCGGAGAGACCGCCGCGCTGAAGCGGCTCGAAACCTATTTTTGGGAGCAGGACCTCCTCAAAAAATACAAGGAAACCCGCAACGGCATGCTGGGTGCGGATTACTCCTCGAAGTTCTCCCCCTGGCTGGCCAACGGAACCCTCTCGCCCCGCTTCATTTATTTTGAGGTGAAGCGCTACGAAAAAGAGCGGAAGAAAAACGACTCCACCTACTGGCTAATTTTCGAGCTGATCTGGCGGGATTATTTCCGCTTCATCGCGCTGAAGCACGGCCGGAAGCTGTTCTGGAGCACCGGCATAAAAGGCAAGCGCTACGACTGGAACCGGGATCAGGCGGAGTTCCGCAAATGGGCCAATGCCGAGACGGGCATCCCGATGATTGACGCCAACATGCGCGAGCTCAACGAGACCGGCTTTATGAGCAACCGAGGCCGGCAGAATGTGGCGAGCTTTCTGGCCAAAAGTCTGAACATCGACTGGCGCTGGGGTGCCGAATATTTTGAGTCGATGCTGATCGATTACGATGTGTGCAGCAACTGGGGCAACTGGGCCTACAACAGCGGCGTTGGCAACGACCCGCGCGACCGCTACTTTAATATTGTGGGACAGGGCAAGCGGTATGATGCCAACGGGGATTACATCCGCCACTGGCTGCCTGAGCTGCAAGGCGTACCCGACGAATTCATCCACGAGCCGCACCGCATGAGCGTGCCGCAGCAGCGCAGCGCCGGCATCGAAATCGGCAACGACTACCCCTTCCCGATGATTAACCTGGAGCAGTCGTACCGCGAGATTGAAAAGCGGGGGGATTGAGCGTGAAGTCCGCATCCCGTCAGTTTCTTTTATTGAATTGAGCCGCCGTTTTGAGTATTCTCTGTGAAGATCAAAAACCTATGCCTGTATGAAACTGCCTGAACTTAACAACCGGGATTTAGCTGAAGCCTGTGTAGCCTTTCAGGTGAGTAAACTTTATGCTTTTGGCTCAGTTGTAACGGAAACGATGAAACCTGAGAGCGATCTTGATTTTTTAGTGGTTTTTGAAAGGTCTGGCTTTGAGGGCGCCTTCGGTCAGTATGTTGGATTTAAGAGCCGGCTCGAAAAACTGTTCGAAAGAAAAGTCGATTTATACACCGATAGAAAATTCAGGAACCCTGTCTTTGATCAGGAAGTGAGGGAAACAAAGGTGCTGATTTATGACTCAGAAAACGAGAAAGCTGCTGTCTGACATCTTCAGAAGCTTCGGAAAACATCAGCCGGGATTTCACCCAAAACCATGTTCCTGAATTACTTCGTGATGCTGAACATTTCTGATCGCCCTGCTTTGTGCCGAACAGCAGCATTCTTTTCTCTCGATTTTCGTCTCCGCAGCGTGTTTCAACCGCAGCTCACTAAAACGTTATGCTGCATCTGAACTTTCACACCATCTCCTTTCAGCTGCTGCCCGAAAAAGCCGTGTTCCGGCCGGATAACCGCACCCTTTACCTGGCCGACACCCATTTCGGGAAGGCCGGCACGTTCCGGCGCGGTGGCATCCCCCTTCCCGGCGGACACAACCGCGCCGACTATGCGCGCCTGAACGGCCTCATCGGAGCACATCAGCCGCAGCGGATTGTCTTTCTCGGCGACCTCTTCCACAGTTTTCTGAACGAGGAGTGGCAGGAGTTCACCGAATGGCGGTCCGGGCACCCGCAGATCGGCATGCTTCTGATTGAGGGGAACCACGACGTGCTGCTGCCCGACGACTACCGGCAGGCGGGCCTGCACCTACAGCCCGAAGGTTTTGAGGATGACGGCCTCCTGCTCAACCATCACCCCCTGCCGGAAGATGCGGCCCCGGCTGATCTGCGGCCTTCCCTCTGCGGACACGTGCACCCCGGCGTGCGCCTCAGCGGTCCCGGCCGGCAGCACGAACGCCTGCCGTGCTTCCGGCACAGCACCCGCCACAAACAGCTGATGCTGCCCGCCTTCGGCTCCTTCACCGGCCTCGGCATCATCAGCCCCAAACCGGATGACGAAATCTATGTCATCGCCGGTGATGCGGTTGTGCGGGTGTGATTTTTTGGGGCACGGTTGTTTTTTTAGGGTGATGTGATACCGTGTCGAAAATCGGTTTGGGGAATTGAACCACGTTTCGTTTTTTTTGATTGGCGGGATGATTGGGGATTCGGCATCGTGGTGGTGGGGCCGGTCATCGCGCGGGATTCCGGCAAACGGTTGGTTCCCCCGCGCCCCCCCGAATCCGACCACGAACCATAGAAACACGAAACCAGAAACAAGAAACAAGAAACAAGAAACAAGAAACCCACCCCGCTCGTGCGGATTCCATGCGGTATTTATTCTTGTATTTCATCAGATGAGAAAAAAATCTCACAGATTTCCATCCCCCAAAAACCTTACATCCTCCGGCTGACTTTCGGCCTCCTCTCATAAAATATTTTGAGGTTTTCAGCGTCTCATTCTGCTTTTACAAAAAAGCCGGTTCTCCGGGGCTGAGTGTCAACAGCCTCAGTGATACACGTAATCAGCCTGTTGACGCCATTTAACAGGCCATTCCTTTCGGTATCTGCCGAAGTTTACAGATATTACCGGCTCAGCAAGCCGAACCATCTGCCGGAACGCAGATTTCAACTCAAAACAGCAACCAACCCATCAAATAAAAATGACTGTTCCAACATCCTTCAGGCATCTGATGATGCTTCTGCTGATCACCGCCCTTAGCGCGGCGGGCAGCATACCCGCGATGCAGGCAACGGCGCAGGCACAGGCCCCTGGTCTTACCGCGGAGGACGTCGTGTCCGTTCGCACCGTTTCCGCAGCAGTGATGAGCCCCGACGGCCGCCATGTGGCCTACACCGTAACCCGTCCGCCGCTTGAAGACGCCAATCAGGCCCGCTCAACGGTCGAGCTTTTCATCATCCCCGAAGCCGGGGGCGAGGCGGTGCCGGTGATTTCCTACCCGCTCAGCGCCTCCGCCCCGTACTGGCTGCCCGACGGCCGCCTTGCGTTCACCGCCCGCCTCAGCGAGCACAGCAATCAGGTACAGGTCTATGCCGTGAACGCTTCCGGTGAAAACATCCAAAAGCTCACCGATGCTGCGACCGGCGTGATGCAGTTTGCCGTATCCGCTGACGGCTCAACCCTCATCTACCGCTCACGCGACGCAGAAACCGCAGAACAGCGGCAGCGCCGTTCGCTGGGTTTCGACATGATTGTGGCGAGCGATCCGCCGCGCGCCATCCGTCTGTTTGCGCAGCCGCTTAATACTGCCGAATCCCGCGCCCTCACCCCTGACGGCTGGCTGGTGCAGGACTTCGCCGTTTCGCCCGACGGCCGAGAAGCCATTGTGCGCAAGACCACCAATCCGCTGGCCGACTACGACCTCATGTTCAGCGAGCTGCACCGGGTGAACCTGCAAACCGGCGAGCACAGCCTGCTCACGGAAACCGCCGGTAAGCTGGGCCGCATCACCTACAGCCCGGATGGCGGGCAGATTGCCTTCCTGGGTGCCAAGGTCTTCAGCGACCCGCTGGCGCAGCGCATTTTTATGGTGAACCGCGACGGCAGCAACACGCGCGACATCACCCCCGACGACTATCACGGCACCATCGAGTGGATCGGCTGGAAAGACAACCGCAGCCTGTGGTTCACCGCGGTGGAAAGCACCCGCACCACCCTGAATGAAATTGCGGCACGCGGCGGCAGCATCACCCGTGTTGCCGGCGGCGGCGCTGAAATTTTCAGCGGCATCAGCCCTGATGCGCGCGGACGCACCTTTGCTGCGGCGGTGAACACAAGCACACATCCCGGCGAAGCCTTTACGGGCACCTTCCGCAACGGCAGCTTCACCCGGCTAACGCACCACAACAGCTGGCTGAGCGAGCGCAGCCTCGGGCGTCAGGAGACGGTGCGCTGGTACGCCTCCGACGGCCTCTGGATGGAAGGCGTGCTGGTGTACCCGGTCGGCTATCAGGAGGGCGTGCGCTACCCGCTTGCGGTGCTGCCGCACGGCGGACCCGAAGGCGTTGACCTCGACGGCTGGAACACCCGCGCCCTGTACCCGGTGCATCTGCTGGCTGCTAACGGCTACGTCGTGTTCATGCCGAACTACCGCGGCAGCGCAGGCCGGGGCTCCTGGTTCACCATGGCCAATCACCGGGACCTGGGCGGGCGCGAATTCGAAGACGTGCTGCTCGGCATCGACTTCCTCGAAGAAAAAGGCCTCATTGACCCCGCCCGCGTCGGCATGAGCGGCACTTCCTACGGCGGCTACTTCTCGGCCTGGGCCGGAACGCGCCACAGCTACCGCTTCGCGGCCGCCATCACCTTTGCCGGCCTCTCCAACTGGATTTCCTTCACCGGCACCACCGATATCCCGGTCGAGATGATGCACACACACTGGGATCTGTCTATTTTCGACAACATGGGTCAGTATTGGGACCGCTCGCCGGTAGCGCACCTGCAAAATGCGGGAACCCCGACACTGGTCGCCACCGGCCTGGCCGATGAGCGCGTGCACCCCGAGCAGGCCATACAGCTGTTCAATTTCCTGCGCCTGCTGGATGTGCCGACCGACCTCGTGCTGTATCCGCGTCAGCCGCACGGCCTGCTGGAGCGTGCCCATCAACTCGACTTCATGGAGCGCGTACTTGATTGGTTCGGAACCTACCTCAAAGACTAAAAGCAATCCAAAAGCAAGCCACAGGGCAGGAAGTTCAGGCAACCTCCTGCCCTGTTTTGCAGCCCGGATTGTGTATCAAAAAAAAGCCCGGTTTACGGATTGGGATCGGCCGTAAGCCGGAAGCGCAAAACAAAAAGCAAGGGATTATCCGCCGATTTGGGATGTCAGGAGCAGCACGAAAAACAGTGATGTGCACGGAGTTTCTCCCAAAAAAATACAGCGGCGGGGATAGCCTGAGCAGCCGGGTTTCCGGTTTACTTTCATAAGCCTTCGTCATTGCCATGAACCCTGAAAAAATCCTCAAAAAGCTTCAGAAAATTTCCTTCAGCGAAAATGTAATCATCATCGGTGCAGGGGCTGCCGGGCTGTATGCGGGCTGGCTGCTCGACCGGCTTGGGGTAGATTACACCATACTTGAAGCAAGCCCGGTTTACGGCGGCCGCCTCGCCAAACTCGAGGGCTTCGCCGATTACCCCATCGATCTGGGCGCGCAGTGGCTGCACGGCAAAAAGAGCCTTGCCGGGGATTGGGTGAAGGAGCAGGGAGCTGAAATAAAGGCCGACCGAAGCGAAGAAGCGTACTGGTTTGGAGGCCGGCTAACCAAAAAGCCGCCGCTGGATACGGAAATTTTTGAGCAGGAAGACCTGCCCGACATCAGCTTTCAGGAGCTGGCCCGTGAGCGGGGGCTCGGGCCGGAATTCGACGGGCTCATCACGGCCCTCGCGGGCGACCTCGGGGCATCCCCCGCGAAGCTTTCGGCCTACTACAACGTGCTTGAATTTGACAGCTGGAAATCGGGCAGCACCGACTACAAGTTTTCCGAAACCTTTTTCGACCTGATGGAGCGGCAGCTCATCCCCGTGGTCAGAAACCATATCCGCTTAAACCGGCCGGTAACGGAGATTGATTATTCCGGGAGAAACATCCTCCTCACAGACGCTTCGGGTGAGCGCTACAAAGCAGGGAAAGTAATTATCACTGTGCCCGTCACCATTTTACAGCAGGACGACATCCGCTTCATTCCTGAGCTGCCGCGGAGCAAACGGCTGGCATTTTCGAAAATCGGCATGGAGCCGGCCATCAAGATTTTCATGAAATTCCGCGAGCGGTTTTATCCCGGAAATACCTTCGGCGGCGAGGTTTGTGCGGCTTACATCGATGAGCAGTACGGCAAAACGGGCACCACGCCCGTGCTGCTTGCCTACCTCATGGGCGGGCAGGCGTCGAAGCTGATGGCCCTCGGCAGCGATGAGGCCATGACCGAAGCCCTGATCGGGGAGCTGGACCTGATGTTCGGAGGGCAGGCATCGGCGCATTTTGAGGATGCGCACGTTCAGAACTGGACCACGCACCCGTGGATCAGGGGCGGCTACTCCTACAGCCTGTGCGGCATGGCGAATGCCCGGAGCGTCGCGGCGAAGCCCCATGCCGGCTGCCTGTATTTCGCCGGAGAAGCCATGAATACCAGAGGGCACCATCAGTCGGTGCACGGCGCGCTGGAAAGCGGGCTTCAGGCCGTGAAAATGATGATCCGGCGGGCAAGTCCTGAACCCTGAATTTCGCCCGCGGGTCCGGCTCCGGGTCCCCTGTCCGTTCAGTCATTTTTATTTATTTTTTGGGAGGAACTCCGTGCACATCACGGTCTGCATTGCCGGTTTCTGCCACCCCAAATCGGTGGCAGGCTCCCTGCTTTTTGGTTTGGCTTGGTTTGATTCGGCCTGCCTGCCCTGAATCAGTTCATCCACCAGATGGTGCCGTTCAGCACGCTTGCGAAACTCACCCACAGCAGGTAGGGCACGAACAGCCATCCGGCCGGCCTCCTGATTTTGAAGAAATACAGCATCGTTAGGACAATGAAAACCCAGAGCAAAAGGATTTCGATAAATGCGAGGCCGGGCATCTTCATCCCGAAAAAGAGAAACGACCACAGCGTGTTCAGGGCCAGCTGAATGCCGTACAGCCACAGCGCTTTGTTCGCCAGCGGATGCGCGCCCAGCTCCTTCCATACCTGCCAGCTGGCAATGCCCATAAACAGATACAGCAGCGGCCACACAATCGGAAACACAAAGCCCGGCGGTGTGAAAGGCGGCTTGTTCAGCTCATCAACGTACCAGGTCGATACCGAGTCGGCCGTAGCAAAAGCCCCGAGCAGCCCGGCAAGCTGCGGCAGCAGAATGGCCAGCACAAGAGCCGCAATCGTTTTGGATTTTGAATTCATACCGTTTGTCGGGTTCTGATTTTTTTGCGAATTCTTCTTTCGGGTGATGTGTGCGGTACCTAAACAAAAACGGGAGCCCGCAAATCGTTTCGTTGCGGGCTCCCGTTTCCAAAATTAATCGAGTACGAAGCGGAAGGTGACGGTGCCGTGCTGTACTTCCTGCGGTACCCCGGAGGGAAGCCGGTTGAAGCGCCAGTTCCTTACGGTGCGTATCACTTCGCTTTCGAGCTGCGGGTCGGTACGCCGGAGCGGGGTTACGGTAGCAACCGTGCCGTCGGGCCGCACCGCAAAACGAACGGTAATTACGGCTTCCACATCAACGGTGTAGTTCGGCAGCGGGTTGACCTGCGGCTGCCGGCTTATATCGCCTTCCCAGTCGAGGATGTAGGGCGCGGAGCGGTCCTGATCGCGGGCAGTTCCCTCCTGCTGTGAATCCTGATTCCGCGGATCGGGCTGCCCGGTTATGAGTGAGCCGGCGCGCGGGCGCGGTTCCGGCTGCGGCGTCGTAACCGGTTCGGGCTCGGGTTCGGGTTCCGGCTGCGGCTCGGGCTCAGGTTCCGGCTGAGGTTCCGGTTCAGGCTCCGGAGGGGGCACAATTTCTGGTTCTACTTCCGTAGCAGGCGGCGTAACGACTACATCCTCGCTGATTACCGGCTGTGTCTGCTCGGGCAACTCAACGGGGCGGGTCACCTCCGCCGGAGGTGTTGGCTGCGGACGCGGCGGCGGGGCGGGTTGTTCCCGCACCGGTTCAGGAACAGGATCGGGCGCCCGGGAAACCGGCGCCCCCTGCGCAAACTCACCGAGGGTAACTTCCATCAGCGCGATACGGTCCTGCTCGGGGGCCGGGTTGTAAATCAGCCAGGCAATCAGAATCAGCAGCAGATGAGCCGCAACGCTGATCCCAAGACCAAAACGCTCTTCTTTCGTCACTTCCCGGTCAAACAGTTTTGCAAAAAAATCTTTCATGTGGAGTCAAAATAAAAAGGGGTGACTCGTCTTAACAGGCGGCGCTTAGGTGAGAAGCTGCACCGCCCGCGCGGCCGCTCGCTTAGCGGAAGGTTCGTTCAGTTGCCATCAGCACGCTCATGTTGAGGCTTTGGGCGATGTTCATCACATGCACGGCGTCATCAACGGTGGCGTCGCGGTCGGCGCGGATTACCAGTGAGCTTACGTTGCCCTGCTGCTGCACCGCACGGATGCGAAGGGCAAGCTGCTCACGCGGCACGCGCTCACCGTCGAGAAAAAACTCCCCCTGCGGGGTGATGGCTACGTTCACAAACTGCTGCTGCACCTGTGCGCTGCTCTCGGCACGGGGCACATTCACCCGGATACCGAAATTGGTGACAAACGAAGAGGTGAGCAAAAAGAAAATGAGGAGCAGCAGTACGATATCCGTCAGTGATGACAGCGTGAAAACCGAGAGCGGCTTTTTGGCTTCTTGTTCGGATCGGAAATTCATCGTACAACAAAATCACGGGGTTTATCGGCCGGCTTGTCTTTTTTGGCCGGTTTTTGAAGCAGCTCAATAAATTCGGTGGTGGCCATTTCCAGCTCAAAAATCATGCGGTTGATGCGGCCGAGCAGATAATTGTAGAAGAAGTAGGCAAAAATACCGACCGCAAGACCTGCGGCTGTGGTGATGAGCGCCTCCCAGATCCCGCCGGCGAGTACGCTCGGGTTCACGTTGCCCTGAAGCGACTGAATCTGCATAAAGGCCTGAATCATACCGGTTACGGTACCCAAAAAACCGATCAGCGGCGCTACACCGGCGATGGTTGCAAGCCAGTCCATGCGCTTTTCCATCATAAAGATTTCTTTCTTGCCGGCATTTTTGATGCCTTCCTCAATATCGGCGATGGGGCGGCCCAGGCGGGAGATGCCCTGCTTGAGAATGCGGCCGAGGGGCTTGTTTACCTGCTCGCAGTGGTTCATCGCGGCGCGGGTTTCACCGGCGCGGAGCATGTCTTCCACGGCTGCAAGAAACGGCTTAGAAGGCATGTAGCTATTTTTGAGAAACTTCCAGCGCTCAGCTATTACGTAGATCGCAACAAAAGAGAGAATCAGGATGGGGATCATGATGTACCCGCCCTGCACCAGCAGTTCGAGCAGCGACATTCCCCCGTCATCGGTCAGTTGGGCAGGCAGGTTTACATCAGCATCATCAGCATTTTGCAAAAGAGATACAGCAAAAACGGAAGCAATCGAGACCGATTTAAAAATCATAGTTGGTTGAAAATTGGAAGCGTTGAGCGGAAAATGAGGAATGAACGTTGAACATGATATGAAGCAGCGCCAAATATAAGGCAATTTACAGTCAATTATGTGAACCGCTGCTGTGTTTCGTGTCAACCGCCTAACGCATGAAGCCCGCTGAAGGTATGTTGGGAATCAGGGGAGCCTGGAAATAAAATTATTGGAGCGCCACGGTTCATCGAGCGTGAGGGCAGCTGCGATGGCATCATCAACGGTTTCGAACTGCCCGACGGATACGCGCCAGGTCGTGCCGCCGTCAGGCCGCGTTGCGGGATACACCGTTACGCGGTAGCCTGCGGTTTCAAAAACCTGCATTTCCTGCCGTGCAAGGGCTTCCGTACTCAGGGAATGCAGCACAATACCAAAAGGGCGCTGCTCAAAGGGCTCCATTTCACCCCTTAGCCCGTATTCCGGCTGCGGGGCTTCCACCTCTGCTGCAGGCTGCTGAACGGAATCGGCGGTAGTTGCCGGTTGGGGGCTCTGACCAATCTCATGTTCCGGCATTGCAATTATTTGCTGAGGCGCTGCGCCCGGAGATTCATCGTCTATGCCGGTTATTTCGTCATCCTCTGCCGGCTGTGTTTCTGTTTCACGCCCCGCATCTGATTGCTGCATATCACGCAGCAGCGCCTGCCGCGATCTCTGCATCATAATATCAAGTGCATTATCCGATGAGGTTCGCGGTACCGGACTGATGCTTTCGGTGAGGGGCTGAGTCCGAACCGTTCGGCTGCTGTCCCCAAGCTGTATTACATCCAAAATATTGAGCATGTACAAACCGATAACCACCAGAATAAACACAGCAATGGTAGCTGCAATTTTATTAAAAAGGGTCAGCTGCCTGCGCGGTTTCCTTTTTCCAGTTTCATCATTAAGCGGAAAATCGTCAATAACCACAGCTTTGTCCGGCTTTGACTTGATGCCCTCAGGAATCCGGAGCGGGGATTCACCCTTCGGCTGATATTTTTTTGCGGCTGCCGGTTCGGCTGTTTTTGCTTTTTGGGCTGCTGCCTCTGTTTTTTCTGCTTTAGCAGTGTCGGCCGGCATCTGTTCGGGTATCCCCGAGCTTTGGGCAGCAGAAGCTCCTGCGGGGGCTTGCGGCTTCTCAGCCGTATGCTTGCGGTCGCTTACATTTTCCAGGCCGAGTAGCCGATCTTCCAGAGAGAGCGCCTTTGGTATAAAATAAGTCGGCTTGCCGGCATTCAAACGCACGGCAAGCTGACCTGCAAACTCGAAATTCACTTCCCTTGCGAGCGCATCATCGGCCAGAAAACCGATGGTACCGGTTTTATTCAGGAAATATCCGAGGCCTTCGGCATGCAGGTATTCACCGGAAGCTACCTCATGAATTTTAGCATACAGTTCGCGAATAACTTCTTTTGTATAGGGTACGCTTGCCTGCGCATGTGCGGCGATACGATCGGCCTGAGAATCAAAAAAGACCATTTCAGAAATTTCAGGCCTGTGTTCAAAACCCAGCGAGTTAACAGGCGGCATGATGGTAACAACCCCGTCGTCCCCAACTGTTTCCCTTGCTGCCATTCGGTCGAGAACAAATAAACCCAGCCCCTCAATGGCTACAGAACCATCCCTTAGTACTTTGTTTCGGATTTCTGCGCCAATAGCCTTATAAATTCTTTCTTTAAGCATAAATCAGGTCTCTAAGCTGTGTTTTACCTAATAATTCCGGTTTAATTAAACTGCCCCCACAATTAAATAAGATAAAGACTAACGTTCAGGATTATCAAAATTTAATTTAATGCGTGCTCCGTTGTTAAGTACCGGTGATGAGTGCGAACAGGCATGCTGCTATTACCCACGGTAACAGAAAATGAGTTCATTTCCGGATAAAAACAATTCGATTTGAAAGATGCCGGGTAATAGTACGGTGGCTTTAACAAGGTGCATTCTTTAGAGGCTCTCTTTTAAAATAAGCTGAATACTTTAAATTCTTACTACAATTTCACAGAAATTCCGCCAAAGACCTGCAAGGGGCGCTCCGGGTAGCCCTGCCAGATTTCATACTCCTGATTGAGCAGGTTCAGGGCTTTTACGTAGAAGCCAATCTGACCGCCAAGCCGGTACTCGGCCCGTGCGTTCAGCAAAAACGCGCTGCCGGTATTCTCATACCGGATGTCGGCGGCAGAAAATTCAGACACGAGCTGTTTGCGGGTGCCGATCACATCAGCCCACAAGCTTACGTTGGCATGGCGGAAGGGCGTGGAGCGCAGCCCGGCGGTGATGCGGTAATTTTCAAGACCGGCAAAATCGGTGGTATTCGGGAAGGCCGAAAAGGCGGGTTTACCCATTTCCGTGATGTTCACATGCGCATCGGCATACACGGTGAGCAGGCGCGGACTAATGTTGACCGCTGCCCCGACCGACGGGCGGATCAGGAACAGATCTTCCGGCTGCACCCAGCCGGTTGCCCCGGCAGAGGGCTCACTCGGGGCAAACATCACCGGGCGCAGGCTGTACGAGGTGTAGAGGCCCGCCGTAGCTGAAACCATGTTGCTGAAAGCGTAGGAAGCCTGAATATTTCCGTAGAAGGTGCGCTCGTTCATCAGTACGTTAGGTACAGCGAGGGTGCGGTTTTCAGTGAGCAGCGGCTGCAAACCCGCATTGCGCATATAGCCGGACAACTCTGCTTCGAAACGCAGCGCTCCCGTACTCCGCAGCTGCCAGTTCACAAAAGGATACACCATGAAGGTTTCTTCCTGCACCGGATCGTGCCCGGCGAAGATGCGAAGGCCAGCCTTTAGCCGGTTGCCGCTGTCCAGATCACGCTGCCAGTAGGCGCCCGCACCGGCAACGAACCAGTCGCGGCGCATTACCGTTGGGGTGATCTGTATCATTTCTTCGGTGGCCGTTTCATAAAATGCGCCGTCAAAATCTGCCTCTACTGAAAAGACGTTTCCGATGCTACGGCCCGCCCATGAAAACGAGGCCTGCCCCCCGAAGCGGTGCTCGGTGGCCTCTGCTGAATAGCTGCTGAACGGTCGGAAACCAGATTCCGCCCCCGCTTCCATTCCGGTGTAATCATAGTGCACAAATGCTTCAAAACGGTCGTGTACACTGCGCTGCGACACCCAGCCGGCACTTCCGCCCAAATGATCAAAAGAGGAGCGCCCGTCTCTGAACACAATATCCCGGGGCTGAACCGTCAGGTCCGGCAGGTCTGAGAAGTCGGAACGGCCCCGTGCCGAGAGCAGCAGGGTTCCGTTGGTGGTGAGGCGGCTGCTCAGGGTGGTTTCACCGCCAAAGCGACGGAAAGCCCCGGGCACGCTTCCCTCTTCGAGATGCCCCTCAGACGACAGCCAGTCCAGGTTCCCGCTCAAACGCATCCGCTCCCCGAGCGGCAGGCTGAAAAACGCACTTGCCTCCGGACTCAGATAATTGCCCAGCCCCGCTGTTGCGTACAGCACCGACTGCTGCGGGTACTCCTTGAGCTCGCGCGCCGGCCCCAGATTCGGCTCCAGCTGCGAAAGCGGAAATGACGCCATCACCTCCTCCGGACTCTCCATAAACGGCATGCGGTTGGGGTCGATCCGGAACACCCGGGGCGTCGGGCTGAATCCCAAAATCGGCTGACGCGCAATGCCCGGAAAGCGCGCCCGGAAATCTCCGCGGATCTCGATATCCTGCGCGTCAATATCGGGCAGCAACGCCGCACGGTCGTCGCGGGCATCCTGCGCCTGCGCAAAAGCAGACGCATTCAAAATGAGCGTGAAAGCAAACAGTAAAAGGAGCCGGATGGAGAGTTTCATAAAAGGCAGAGGAGAACTGAGGTATCGTGTGAAGGGGGGGATTTAAAAATGACCAGCGGTTGGCGGTTAGCGGTTAGCGGTTACAGTCAGCGGTCAAAAATACAGAATAATTCGGCCTGTTAGGGCGCGCAGGGCGGTTTTAAAAAGCTTTTTCAAGCGGCTGCGGGCGCCTTGCGGAGCAGGGTGAAAAACCAGGCCGCCGGGGTGATGAGCATCACGGCGGCAAACATGCCGATGTGCGTAACGAAGGCAAAGGCGACCCCGGTAACCGCCGGCACGGCAAACAGCACGTACAGGCTTTGACTCACAAACCAGTGATAGGTTCCGATGCCGCCGGGCGAGGGCAGCACTACGCCAATGGTCGAAATCACCATCACGCTGAAAGCCTCCGGAAGCCCGAGACCGTACTGCGCGGTCATATCAAAGGCGTAAAACGGGATGTAGGTGAGCAGGCCGTAGCAGATCCAGATACCGGCTGTGTAGGCTGCAAAAAGCGGCCAGCGGCGCAGCTTCCGCACCGAGGTGATGCCGTCGGTGAAGGTGTAAATGATTTTCTTTACCCCGGCACTTTCCAGACCAGCATCGAGGTCGCGGCGGCGTTTTTCGAGAATGTACCGAACCGCTTTCCACAGCAAAAACAAGGAGATGAGGCCGGTTACAATAATCACCGCAAACACCAGCGGACTCCGCAGCTCGTCGAGCAGCAGGTAGAGCTGTGGCCCGAAGAGTGCATCCATTGTTGCGCGGTCGCTTACCACAAAAAAGATGATGAGCACCAGCATCAGCAGCATGGCGAGCAGGTCGATGATGCGCTCCAGCACAACGGTGCCAAGCACGGCAGAGCTGCTCAGGTTTTCTTTTTTAGCCAAAAATATGGTGCGGCTCAGCTCCCCGGCCCGCGGGATGGCGTAGTTCACGGCATAGCCGAGCATCACGCCGGTAAACAGATTTGCCTTGCGAAGGCCGGGCTTGTCGGCCTCCATGAGCAGCTTCCAGCGCTCTGAGCGAAACCAGAAGCTCAGCAGCGCTACAAAAAGATAGGGCGCCATCCAGCCGTAATTCATCTGCCGGATGTACGCCCAAACTTCCTGCACGTCCAGGTTGCGCAGCGCCAGCCAGAGGAAGAGTCCGCCGACCAGCACGCTGAGCACCATATTTAGGATGTTCTTCTTCAACCGCCGCGCTTCACTCTCTTAAATCAATAATTTCAGCATCATCGGGCCAGTCGAAGCCAAAAATGCCGTCCTCACCAGCCAGGAGCCGGCCGTCTTCAAAGGTGATGAAAAACTGATTGTCGTTGAGGTCTTCCGCAAACATCTGATGCGGCAGCAGGCTGTTTTCTTCCAGGGTGATGCGCGCCAGGGTGATCAGCTCGAAGGGGTCGGTCGCCTGCAGCGTTACCACGGTGAAGCGGCCCTGCGGATCAATCCGGTTCACGCTGAAGCGGTCCTGATAGGAGCCCAGGAAGCGGGAAGGGGCGAAATCATCTTCCTCCGGCTGATAATTGCTGATGATGAGCTGATTCTGTGCAATATTCAGCACGGTCGAAACCCGCCCGCTCACGCTGATGAGCTGCGCGTCGGTCACAATTTTGTAGCTGTCGGCCCCGACCCAAACCTCGCCCCGGCTGCTCACTTCTTCGCCCGTGAAGCCGTCGAGGAAGCGGTGCTGCATCATGGCGGTGAACACTTCCCCCGCCTGAATGCGCTCGCCGAGGCGGTCGAGCACCATGCGGGTATCGGGCGCTTCGGGCTGCGGCGCGGTGGTATTCGCAACAGTTTCCGACGGCACCGGCGGATACACGGCGGGCAGGTAGGTTTCCCCGTACCAAAACAGGGGCCATATCATCCAGAAAAAAGCGGCAGTGATGTTCATAAAAGTTTTTTTGTAGGGTGATGTGTTTCCGGGCCTGAGCCCGCCATCGGGGCGGTTCAGCTGTCGAGGTCCTGCAGGTGCTGCTCCAGGGTGATCTCATCGGGGATGAGCACCTCCCGGGCCGTGCTGCCCTGATAAGGCCCCACAACGCCGGCGGCGTACAGCTGATCAATCAGGCGTCCGGCGCGGTTGTAGCCCAGCTTCAGGCGGCGCTGCAAGAGCGAAACCGATCCCTGCTGATGCATCACCACCACGCGGGCAGCATCTTCAAACAGCTCGTCGCGCTCACTTTTTTCGAGCACGCCGCCGCCGTTTTCCTGCTCCTCATCCACACGCGGCAGGTAAAACGGGCCACCGAAGCCCTGCTGCGCGCCAATGAAGGCGTTGATGCGCTCCACCTCCTCCGTTGCCACAAATGCGTTCTGAACCCGCACCATGCCGGCCCCGCCGGTGTAGAGCATATCGCCCTTGCCAACGAGCTGATCGGCCCCCATCGTATCTAAGATGGTGCGCGAATCTACCTTCGAGGCCACGCGGTAGGCAATGCGCGACGGGAAGTTGGCTTTGATGGTACCGGTAATGACGTTTACCGAGGGCCGCTGTGTTGCCACCACAAGATGGATGCCCACCGCCCGCGCCAGCTGCGCAAGCCGCGCAATCGGCTCTTCGATGCCCTTCCCGGCCGTAATCATCAGGTCGGCCAGCTCGTCGATCACCACTACGATGTAGGGCAGGTGCCGGTGACCAAGATCGTCTTCGAGTCCGCCGTCGGCAAATTTCTGATTGTAGGCCCTGATATCGCGAACGACTGCCATCTTGAGCAGATCGTAGCGCTCGTCCATTTCCTTGCACACGCTGTTGAGCACCTGCTGCACCTGCGAGGTATCGGTGATGATGGGCTCATCGGCATCGGGCAGGGTTGCGAGGTAGTGATTCTGAATGTTGCGGTACAGCGCAAGCTCGATCTTTTTCGGGTCGATGAGCACGAACTTGAGGTTCTCGGGGTGCACCTTAAACAGCAGACAGGTGATGATGGTGTTGATGCCGACCGATTTCCCCGAGCCCGTCGCCCCGGCCATGAGCAGGTGCGGCAGCTTGGTGAGGTCGAGCATAAACACCTCATTTTCAATCGTTTTGCCGAAGGCCACCGGCAGAATCATCTTGGTTTCGCTGAACTTCTTGGTGTAGATCAGATCCTTGATGTGCACCGTTTCCCGGTTGCGGTTTGGCACCTCAATACCGACCGCACTCTTGCCGGGTATGGGCGCAATGATGCGCAGCCCGTGCGTTGCCATCGCCATTTTGAGGTCGTTGGCGTAGCTCTCAATCTTGCTGATTTTCACATCGGGGGCGGGGTACAGCTCGTACAGCGTAACCGTAGGCCCGATAATGGCCTCAATTTTCAGAATGCTGATGCCGTGCAGTTTCAGCTTATCGGTGATGATGCGCTTGTTCTGATTCACCTCCTCGTCGGTTACCTGCATGTCGCGGGGCGGGGCATCGTCGAGCAGGGTGTGATCGGGGAAGCGGTACTTAATCAGCGGACGGTTGCCGGCATCCTGCGCCTTGCGCAGCTCGCGGTCGGAGGCCTTCTCCTCTTCGGCTCCGCGAATGATGTTAAACTCGGCCTCGTCCCCTTCCGCATCGCCCTCCCCTTCTGCGCCCGCCTGCGGTGTCCGCGGCGCTTTGTCAAGGATGGCGCGCGGGGGCCGGCTCGTAAGCTCACGGCGCTCTTCCTCCGCTTCCCGCCGGCGGCGCTGCTCAGCCGTTTCGGCCGGCCGAACGTCTTCATCGAAGGGGATGAAGTCGTCATCTTCCTCCTCCCCCTGAGCAAACGGCGGATGCTCATCAGCTTCGTTCCGGTTTGGGAAGCCATCACCCTTTAAAAAGTCATCCTCCCCGTCCTCATCATCCTGCCATTCGGCATGGTCGTGTTGGGTTTCGGGGGATGTGCTTCCGGGCTTAACGGCCGCGGCCTCAGCTTCCTCCGCCATCCGTTTGGCCTCGCGCTTTTCAGCGGCGGCAAGGGCGCGGTCTTCCTTCCAGCTTTGGAAACGCTCGCTCAGCCGGATGCCCGCCTGACGGATACGATCGACGGTGACCTGTATGTCGCCGTCCGCAATGAGCAGCAGCACGGCGATGAGGGCCGTAAACAGGATGATGCCGGAGCCCCACACAGCGGTAAGGCCCAGCAAAAATTTGGAAACTTCAATGCCGAGCACGCCCGCAAAAGCGTGTGAGGGCGTATCGAGCAGCAGGTTGAACCAGCCGAAAACGGCGGATACGGTGAGCATCACCAGAAACAGGTAGAGCGCGCGCTTGTGGAAGGCGGCCAGCGGCTGATGCCGGAAAATGAGCCAGCCGTACTTGAGCAGCAGGCCGGGCAGCACGATGGTGGGATAGCCGAAAAGCGAAAAAACGAGCAGGTTGGAAATAACCGCCCCGACCGGACCCA
>NZ_JAIUMX010000059.1:0-21223 GCF_022565315.1 Cyclonatronum sp.
TACAGAGCCGACTTAGCTGAGAATGTATTCGACACAGTTCAGAATTTTGTAAGCAGTATCTAAAATCAAATATAGATATTATAATTATAAATTAGCAAGATCAAATCCGTCTTCCTTCAAAAAAATCAGGGAAGCTGAGAGGTGTTCAGGAGCAGGCAGATTTCCGGGATTGCCCGTATCGCGCAGCTATTTTGGCGGCTGAGTGCCGGATCTAAACACAAAAAAAGGCTCCTCTAAGAAAGAGGAGCCTTTTTGAAAAGCTTTACTTGAACTGTTATTACAGCTCAGGGATAAGTACGCCGTCGATTACGTGAATTACGCCGTTGGTACCGTCAACATCTGCTTCGGTTACCGTGGCGCTGCCGTTGATGACAACATTGCCGTTTACCAGCTGTGCCGTAACGCTCTGACCTTCGAGCAGGGTCGGTACAGTAACTGCCTCGCCTGAAATTGCGCTTGAAAGCACGCGGGTATCAAGTACGTGGTAGAGCAGTACGTTGGTGAGCTGCTCGGGTGTGAGGGTTTCAACTACATCCGCAATGGCTTCGAAGGCCGCATTGGTCGGGGCAAACACGGTGAAGTTGGCATCAGCATTGCTGAGGACACCCGCAAGGTTTGCGCTTACAACGGCATCAACAAGCGTGCTCAGGAAGTAACGCTTCTGTGCGTTGTTCACTACATTGCCGAAAGCATCCGGCAGAAGCACGTTGTTAATGGCGTGAATCAGACCATTTGAGGCCTGTACATCAGCAAGCGTAACAGCGGCATTTCCGTTTACGGTTACGGTTGTGCCGTCGAAGGTAACGAAAATGGATTCGCCGTTCAGCGTAGTTACGGTTTGCTCAGGGGCGAGGTCGCCGGAAGCCACTTCTGCTGCAAGTACGTGAAGCGTAAGGATGTTTGTGAGCTGATCGATCGAGAGGCTTTCGAGCGTGCCCGCAGGTAGGTTTGAGAAGGCGTCGTTGGTAGGCGCAAACACGGTGAACGGACCCTCACCGGAGAGGGCACCTACGAGGTCGGCCTGAACGAGGGCATCAACGAGGGTGGAGAAATCAGGATTTCCTGCTGCAATACCGGGGATGGTGTTGTCTTCGGCAGCGGGAATCAGCACGCTGTCAATCACGTGAATCACGCCGTTTGTGCCAATGTTGTCCGCTGAAATCACGGTTGAGGTTCCGTTGATGGTAACGGTGCCGTTAGCAACTGTTACGGTGATGTCATCGCCGGAAAGCGTTGTTACGGTCTGCTCTCCCTGTAGGTCGGTTGAGAGCACGCTGGTATCAAGTACGTGATAAAGCAGGATGTTGGTAATCTCTTCCGGGCTCAGGGTTGGCAGCACATCGGCAATGGCGTCAAAGGCTTCGTTTGTTGGAGCGAAAACCGTGAAGTCGCTGTCCGCATCTGCAAGTGTTGAGGCAAGGTTGGCATCAACTACGGCTGATACGAGTGCGCTGAGGAAGTAACGCTTTTGCGCGTTTTCAACAATATTATTGAAAGCGTCGGGAAGAAGTACCTGATCTACTGCATGAATCAGACCGTTGGAGGCTGTAATGTCTTCGGTAATAACACCTGACAGGCCGTTTACGGTTACGTTTCCGTTGTTTACAGTCACGAAAAGTTCCTGATCATTCAGGGCCGTTACGGTTTGTGTGGGCTGAAGGGCACCGGAGGGAACTTCAGCTGTGATTACGTGATAGGTTAGTATATCGACCAGCTGTTCTTCAGTTAGGCTTTCAAGTGTGCCTTCAGGAAGAGCTGCAAAAGCATCGTTTGTTGGTGCAAATACGGTAAACGGACCGGCTGCTTCAAGAGCACTTACCAGACCGGCCTGTTCGAGGGCGCCAACCAGGGTTGAAAACTGCTCGTTGGCTGCGGCAACGTCAACAATGGTAGGGTCATCAGGTACAATTGGTGATGTGGAGCTGCTGCTGTCGCAGGCCTTCGCAAACAAACCGAATGCGATAATGAGAATTAGAATGTTCAGATTCTTCATGATGATGGAATAGTTTTGAATTGTTTTTTGTGGATGTGATCTGCTATCATAACACCCCATCAAATTCATGTACCTATGAAAGCCGTTCCGTTTTTTTGGTCTTTACATGTTACAACAAATGTTTTCTGAGCGGTAAGCCGGTCCTTCAGCTGCCCGCCAAATTGCTGTACAGCATGTAGTTGGAGGCAGCCCTGGCATGCTGATGAGCCACACAAACGGAGCTTTTGCGCTGCGTTCGATTTTACAAAAAAAGAAAGGGCGGGCTCTTAAAAACGGCCTCAGACGTGGCTATTCCGGTGCATCTTTTGAAGAATTCGGGATGGCGGCACTCCTTTTTCAGTATGGCGGGCAGCGGCTGCCGACTTAGTCGCGCGAGAAAGTAACCTTGAAATCGCTCCAGGTAAACTGCGAGCCGCCGGCACTGTCGGTCCAGTTTTGAACCGACCAAAGGCCGTCATCACCCTGCACCAGATCCATGATGAAAGTGCCGCTCGCAACGGTCGGGATGCCCTGCCCCGTGCGGTTGTGAAAGATGGTGAGCGAGTAGGTTGCCGTGTAGCGTTCGCCGCCGGTTGGCAGGGGCGTACGCTCTTCGTCGGAGAGCACAAGCGCATGGCCGCTTTGATTTTGCGCTGACCCCCGCATGTTGTTGAAGTAATTTTCCTCGCTAAGCCGGCTCCAGTTTTGCCAGATCTGCGGGTCGTTGTCGAAAGCCGAGGCGGAGGGTGTGAAGCTGAAACCGTCTTCGCTCAGGCTCCGCATGTAGTTCAGGGTATTGAGGCCGGCTATGGCCGACTGCAGGTTGCGGATCACTACTTCGGCCCGGTCGGGCTGCTGAAAGCCGCTGCCGCTGCCCGCACCGGGTTCTTCGGGCGTGCGGGTTTCGAATATGCCGCATCCTGCTGCCATCAGCCCAAAACTGAGCAGCAGTGCAGCCAACCGCAAAAAGGTGTTAGTGTTTTTCATACCAGTGTGAAGGTACGGGCAGGCTTGCATCAACAGCAAGTGCGGGAATTTTGAGGACGGTGCTGTGCAGGTAAATGGCCCGGTTCTGAAGCCGGTGCGCGTTGCCCGGCTGATACACGAGGTCGTCGGCAATGGGGTGGCCCAGCCAGGCGAGGTGCAGCCGCAGCTGATGCGTGCGCCCGGTTACGGGTTCACAGCTTACGAGGCTGAGCTGCCCGCCCCGCTGCAACACCCTGAACACCGACCGTGCCGGTTTACCCTCCGGATGGCACTCAAACCGAAAGCCCTTCGCCCGGCGCACGGGCTGTTCGCAGCTTGTTTGGTCCCACGCGGGCGCGCCCTGCACCAGGGCCGCGTATTCTTTCTTGACTCCGCCGGTGCGGAACAGCTCTGCGGCCTCACGGCTGAATGCGGCGTTGCGGCCCAGCAGCATGAGTCCGGATGTAACCGCATCGAGCCGGTGAATGAGGTGCAGCTGCGGGTAGCCGCTTTCGGCCAGGATTTCGGTGAGGCAGTTCCGGTTGTAGCGCCCGCCGGGGTGCACCGGCATGGGCGCAGGTTTGTTTACGAGCAGGTAATCATCCGCGACCGAAATAATCTGAACCGCGTCGGGCACGGAGGGTTCGGTTACGCTCAGGTTGGTGTGCTGAATGTGGTCGCCGGGGTTCAGCAGCTGCGCCGCCGCCGCCGGGGCCTCGTTGAGCTGCACGCGTCCGTCGGCGATCCGTCGCCTCCAGCCGGCTTCCTCGCGGAAGGGGAAGCGCTCGAGCAAAAAAGCAAGGAGGGTTTTGCCTGCATCAGCGGGCTTCACCCGGAACACGTAGGTGTGGGCGTAAGGCGGCTGAATGCGCACGGGGCTGCATTCTCCGGCAGGCGGCCGCTGCGCTTCGCGCATCACCTTAACTACAGCCGCCGGTTTCCCGGGCCTTGAACTCTTCCCCGAAATATTTGTACCACTTCCGGAAGGGCGCGAAGGCGTTGTCCGGGTTGAAGGGCCGCTTAAACGGGTGATTTTTACAGGCTTCGCAGCAGGCGCCTTCCATCTGCCGGGCGCCTTCTTCCGTGCAGATAAACAGGCGGTTGCACTCCATATTGGCGCAGTTCAGGTAGGTATCGGCCGGCACGCCGGTAATTTCGCAGTGCGCTACCGGCTCCTCATCGTCGGGGTTTACCGGCACCACAAGCCGGTCGTCGAACACGAAACACTTCCCCCGATAATGTACACCTCCGGTTTCTTTGGCATAGTTGAGGATGCCGCCGTGCAGCTGATTCACATCCTGCCAGCCCTTCTTTTTCATCAGCACGGAAAACTTCTCGCAGCGGATGCCGCCGGTGCAGTACATCAGTACTTTTTTGTCTTTGGGAATTTCCTGCTCGGCCTGCTCATCTACCCACTGCGGGAAATCATAAAAGTTTTCGAGGTCCGGCAGGATGGCGCCTTCAAAATGGCCGACCTTGCTCTCGTAGTTGTTCCGCGCATCGATAATCACGTAGTCATCGCCGGATTCCATCACCGTTTTCCACTCCTGCGGACTCAGATGCCGGCCGCCTTCGGTGGAGGGGTCAAGGGGGATGGGGCTTTTGATGGTCACAATTTCGGGGCGCAGTTTTACGCTCAGGCGCGCGAAGGGGATCCGGTCGGCTTCATCCTCCTTGAACTCCGTATCCGCGAAGCCGGGCTCAGCCCGAAGCATTTCCTTGTAAGCCTCGGTTGCTTCACGCGTGCCCGAAACCGTGCCGTTGATGCCTTCTTCGGAAACGTAAATGCGGCCAAGCAGTCCGTGAGCTTTGCAGAAATCGCGCTGCCGCTTTAGGAAGGCCTGCGAATCAGCGATGTGTGTGAAATTGTAGTAGAGTAATACCGGGAACATAAAATCTGGGAAATTGGAGGTGCGGCACCGGTGCCGCTGAGGTAAGGGATGAGCATCAAAAAAAAGCCTTCACCAGAAACCGGTAAAGGCCTGAAAGGCGGTAGCCGGAAGGGATTTTTCCGGAGGCCCAAAAATACGACAGTTTTAAAAAGCGGACAAATGCGGGAGAACTCAGTCAGCCGCTGCCGGCTGAACGAGGCAGGCGCGGAAGCCTTCTTCGAGCAGCTTTTTGTTCAGGTTTTTACCGATAAATACGAAGCGGTTCAGGGGGGCATCACCGGGTTTCCGCTCCCGGCCGAAATCACCCTGAATAACGCTGAAAACGGCCTGAAACACGAAATTGCGGGTTTCGCCGGGCAGGCTGAGGATGCCCTTCATCCGGTAGAGGGTGCCGCCGTGCAGCATTTGCAGCATGCCGAGCCAGGCGTCGAGCCGCTCGAGATCCATCTCGCCGGGAACCGACAGGCTGAACGACGAAACGCCCTCGCTGTGCACTGCGGGCGTGTGATGATGGTGGTGATGCGTTTCGTGCTCATGCTGATGCTCATGGGTGTGGTCGGCTTCGGGATCATCCCCGAAGGAAGCTTCGATGCCGTGCAGGCGGTCGGGATGGAAAACGGAAATGCTGAACAGCCGGTCGATGGGCACCTCAGCCTGTGTGCACGGCAGCACGGGGGCTTCGGGGTTGATTTCGCGGATGAGTTTGATCGCTTCGGCCTGCTGCGCCTCGCCGGCGAGATCGGTTTTGTTGAGCAGGATGAGGTCCGCACAGAGCAGCTGCTGACGGGCTTCGGCGGTTTCGGCGAGCTGCCGGCTCAGGTGCAGGGCATCGGTAACGGTGATGATGCCGTCGAGCCGGAAATCGCGCTGAATGTAGATGCTGCTGAAAAACGTCTGCGCGACCGGCACCGGATCGGCCATACCGGTGGTTTCAATCACAATGCGGTCGAATTCCTGCCGCCGCGCTTTGAGGGTTTCCAGCACCCGGATTAAATCATCGCGGACGGTGCAGCACAGGCACCCGTTCTGCATCTCGAAGATGCCGTCTTCTTCACGCAGCACAAGCTCGTGATCGATGCTGATTTCGCCGAATTCATTTTGAATGACTGCAATACGGCCGGCGTCGCTGCGGGTGAGCAGCTGATTGAGCAGGCTTGTTTTGCCGGCACCCAAAAAGCCGGTAATGAGGGTTACGGGAAGTGCAGCGGCCGGTGATGGTTCAGTTTCAGGCATAAAAATAGCTTAGCGAAAGCGCAGGTTTAGCAGGTGAAAAAACAGGGTGTGAAAGCGGGACTGCTGCCCTGGGGAAAGAATGTGCGGGAAAACCTCTGCCGTGTACATATCGTGGCCCGAAGCGCCGGTTTCAGGCACACCGTAAGCGGTAAACGGGATGGCCTCACCGTTCAGCGGCAGCCGGTACAGAACACTTTCCCCGAACTGATCGACCTCAAAAACCAGATAACCTTCAAAAATACGTGCATTTCTGAAGTGAGGATGAGAGCTTGCTGCAACTTCATTTCGGATATTGAACAAATGCCCGGAATCGGCCGGGTCGTCGCTGAAGCGGATGTACCAGGAATGCTCGGGCAGATCATCCTGATATTTGTGCACGGCTGCGGTAGCCGTGGCATAAGGTGCACGCGGGCGCTGAAACAGGAAATCGGCCTGAATTACATCCGGTTTGAGCATCAGGCCAATGGCAGCGCGGAACTCATCGGCAGGGCGGGCATCGAAACGGTCGTTGGGGAGGGTAATAATCTGCAGGTACCAGGCAAGCAGCAGCACAACAAAGATGCCCTGATTGCGGTGCGGTTTCTCTGAAAAATACAGAGCCAGGAAACCGGAGCAGCTCGCAATGGCCATGCCCGTTACGGCTGCAAGCAGAAAGGCCTGTGCCTCAAAAGTGAACAGCATAAGCAGGCAGAGCTGCCACAAAGATACGGCAAGCACGGTCGCGGCAATTATCCGCGGACTGCTGCTTCCCGTTTGCTGTGTTGCTTTGCTGTTCATAATAAAATGGTGTTACTGATTTTCTCCTTCCCAAAAAGCGCGCATTTCACGCAGCTGATCCTGCAGCTGCATCGGCCGGCCGTTGAGGTAGCGGTGCAGGCTCGTTAGGATTACTTCAGCCATTTCAGGCGGTGTGCGCAGGCCCTCACTGGTAAAAAAGTTTGTGAGCGGGTTGTAGCCGCCAAGCTCCCACCTCCCGATAAGGCTGCTGCCCAGCTCAGACTGACCGATGCCATAGCCAACAAAAGCTTCTTCTTCCATTGCCAGGTAGCGTGCGCGGGTTTCTTCACTCAGTTCTGCGGCAAGGGTAATTACGGCTTGCTGAACATTTCTGGGTTGCGGACTTTGCTGGTTTGTAACAAGGTAATCGGGGAGAAATGCCGGGGAGGCAAAAGCAGGAACGGCTAATAAAATTGCGCTCAGCAGGATGACTTTAAATAATGCTACACGCATAATTAAAAACAGGATAAAATTAGAGGAAGCTCAATGTGAAAGATACAAATTAATCGTCAAAGGCGTCGGAATCTTGGGCCTGTTGAATGGCCCGGGCAGCAAGCCCTGCAGCAACTTTCTCGCTCACTTCCCCAAACCCGTTAAGCACCGCATTGTTATACGCCCGGATAAACCACCCTCCGCTTTCGCTCTGTAAAAAGTGCAGATGCTGTTCGAGAATGGCCTCATCGGTATAGCGGGTAGCATAAAGTGCTACATAAAGCAGAACATTATCAAATAATTGCCGGAAATTTGATCGGAGTGAGATGATGAGATCATTTAACTGCCGATCGTTTAGCTGTTCTTCTTCACTGTTGGTCTGATTGAGGGCGAAAATAATGATCGTGAGAAAATCCTCGATACTTTGAACGGTAATCCGTGCGGTTTGGGAAACCCGGAGGATTTCGCTGAGCAGCCTTATTCGCTCCGTGAATGCTTCCGGGTTGAGCTCTGCTTCAAGCAGATAGGTCTGAAAATCGGCTTCGGTTTCGGGGTCGCTGAAATCGGTGCTGTTATCGTAAAGCAGACGGGTAAGTTCCCGGATTTCAGGCAGCTGCAGGTGAGCAGCGGCATCAGCGGCCTGCTGCTCACGAATACTTCGGCTGAGGCTCCTGAGCATGACTGATTCCATCAGTTCGTAATTGAAAGCATCAAGAATAATTGCACTAAAACTTTCATCCTGCTGATCTGAAGTAAGGTCCAGAATAATTTCCTGAATGTTACTTGTGGTGTTTCGGGTGAAGGCATCGAGGCGGGCGAGTTCGTAAAGTTCGCGAGCAAGAGCGGTGCGGTCAGCATCCTGATTAACAAAGGGCTCAGCAGAAAGGGGAGTGAGACCCGCCGGTAAGGCTGGCCCGGGCTGGAAAAACATCACCCCTAAAATGAAAAGAAAAAAGCCGGCTGAGCGGCTGAAAAGGGAAGGTTTAGTATTCATTACAAAAAAATGCAGGAACAGGTAAGCGTGTTTTGGCAGGAAGATATGTTATGTGCCGCAGGGAGTGTATTGGTAGCTTTAAACGTCAAAACAGGTGCATTATGCGGTAATTTTGATGCAGATCAGGGTGGTGTCGTCTGCCAGTTCGTAGTTACTGAATGTGAGGATAAACCGTTTGATTTCCTCACAAATGGCTGCTGATTTTTTTGTGCCGGTATCGAGTGTTTCAATGTAGAGGCGCAGGCGTTCGAAATCCATACGGTCGCCGGTCGGGCTTTGAGCTTCGGGCAGGCCGTCGGAGTAGAACAGCAGCAGGTCGCCTTCCTCGAGCCGGGTTTGAGTATTGGTGTACTGCACCTTGGGTATAAAGCCAAGTGGGAAGCGAGGCGCAGGCAGGCTCAGGTATTCGCACTTGCCGTTGCGCTTAAGCATGGGCGGGCAGTGACCGGCGTTTGAAAGCTCAAGGGTGAGATCGTTAAGATTGATGTAACCTACCTGACAGGTGATAAAAGTGTGCGGATCGGTTTTTTTGCAGAGCGTCGGGTTAATTTGGGTTAGCACTTCGGCGGGGCTGTCTGTGCTAATGCGGCTCAGCAGCAGCCCGCTGGTGAAAATCGCATTAAAGGCGGCCTGCATACCTTTTCCGGAAACGTCAACAATGGAGAGCGCCAGTTTTTCGGGTTTTCCTGAAGCATCGGAAAGCACCTGATAATCATAGAAATCACCGCCAACTTCATAAGAAGGGGAGAAAAACCCGAATACGTCAAGTCTTGGAAGTTCCGGCGCCTTAGCGGGCAGCAGGTTGAATTGACTTTCCTTGGCGATGGCGAGTTCCTTTTCGGAGCGGAGCCGTTTTTGGATGGTTTCTTCGTAAGCAGGTACATACGAGCTTACGGTGCTGAGCTTGTTGCCGTAAAGTACCGAAACCAGGCCAAGAGCGAAGGGTGCGATTAAAACACCGATCAGGAAAAGCGTTTGCCAGGTATAAAAAATATCATCAAAAATGATGAGAGAGAGCAGCCGGAGCCCGGCAAAAAAGACAAACCACGAAATAATGGCTGAAACGATCCCGAAGTAGCGGTAAGCAAGAACCAGCGGTATGCTCAGAATCAGGCAGATGATGAAGGTTTGCAACAGGCTGCCGTCGCTGCTGAAAGGGGGCAGCAGTACGAAAATACTAAGGGCTGCAATAAGCATGCTCAGCAGCATGCGCAGGTTTTCACCAAGGGTTGTAAAACAGATGATATTGTAGCACAGGCCCACGTGCGCAATTACAAAAATCATGGAAACCAGCCAGCTGTTCAGGAAAATGGAAAGGCCCGGCGCAGATGATACTACTTCGCGGCTTGCTTCCAGCAGGCTGTCCTGAGGGAGCAGCAACAGGTTGAAACTGTACAGGCTCAGTGCCAGAATGGCAAAGTAGAAACCGGCAAAACCGTAGCCGGTGAGGATACCGGCGCCTACCTCATGCTTCATGAAATCGAAACGCCAAACGGCATCAATTACGGGTATCTGCCCGCTTTTGAGCTCACGCGCGAGCGATTCCCAGGCTACATAGGCAAAGGCTGCATACAGCCCGTAAAGGCTGGCACTGATAAGCTGTGAAAGCTGATCGATGGCAATGATGGATACATCAAAAAAAGCATAAAAGGTACCGGTGAGGTAAAGAACCTGCCAAAGATACTGAGCGAAGGTTACGCTGCCGAAAATAAAGAGACTTCGCTTCCATTCCATACGACCTCTGAATATCTGCCTCACGGATGTTGCCAGAATCAGAAGGGCGAAAAACACAACTGACAGCATAATAGAGGTAGATTGCCAAAACTGACCAAAGCCGGGCAGGGGGACCGGTTTTTCGGCTGTAAATGAAGCGGAAAACTGTTTGAGCAGGAAGTGTTCGGTGTTATCTGCCGGAAAACTGACGTTAAAAGTGACCTTATGTGGCCCGCCTAAGCCCGCAAACCCGCGCTCAAAGGTGAAGCGCTGCCGCCCTTCCCGGTCCTTTTCCTCTTCGGTGAACAGGTAATTGGAAAGGTTGTAGCCGAAAACAGAGTCAGCCAGTGAGATTAAACCAGGCGCATCGGGACGGCCCCCGATAACGACCTGCGCGTCATTACCGGTCTCGAATGAGATGATGTTTCCCTGATTGCTGAGCCTGATTCGGAACAGGCCGGATTGGCTGAAAAGATTGTCGGGGCCTGCAATTAACCCGGGTTCTTCAATTTTGCGGCCGGCACCGATATCCCAGCCGGAAATGGGCAGGTCTGAGCGGTTTACTTGCTGTGGGGAAGGTGTGCCGGGCAGCTCATGCTGCAGCTGCCGGAACAGAGCCGGTTCGTGAAACCGAAGTGCGAGCACGCTAACCGTATCCGTTTGTAGACCAAGGCGGGCTGCGGTAGTAAGGGCTGTTTCAGCAGCTTCCTGCTTATTCAGCGCTTCCGAGATGCCCATGTAGAAATCAAAACTGCTTCTAAGCAGTAAAAAAACGACAATGCCGATAACACCCAGGTAGCTGAACTGCAGGCCGGGGCGGTCGATGATGCGGGCAGGATTGAATGCGCGTTGTGGCAAAGTCGGGTGTAGAATGATGGTTGGGAAAGGAGAAAAACCTGCGAATGCGAAAGGGGGAGGATGCCGGGTGTCGTATAGGGTGGCAGCACTACTGTACGCCTTCAGCTGTAATTGTTGCGGTTTAACGCTTTATCTCAAAATAACTGCGAACGATGCAAAAAAAAACCCGGCTCTGATGAACCGGGTTTTTTTTACGAGGGGATGTGCTGCTGCGGCAACGCCTATTCGTTGGTGCCGGACTCCAAATCGTTCAGCTGAGCCTGAAGTTCCTGAATCTGCAGTTCTTTCTGATCCAGCTTCAGTTGTGCCTGATCGATGTTGCTCTGAATTTCGTCAATCAACTTCTGACCCTTTTTGTTGGGTTTGAAGTAGGTTTTGGTATCGGCATAATTCAGAATCTGATTGCGGATTTCGTCGGCTTCTTTACGAAGGCGGAACAAATCGTTGGATAGTTTGCGGCTTTCAGAAACCGGCGCATTGCTTCTGCCGCCTCTGCCGCCACCGTAATCGGAGCGTCCGCTGCCGCGTTGCCCGCCTTTGGGGCTGCGCTCACGCAGCTTACCAAAAAAAGTATCACAGGCACTTCGGTAAGCATCCCAAACTTTGTCTTTCTGTTTGATAGGTACAAAGCCAATAGCTTTGTATTCTTCCTGCAGCTGCTTTACTTCTTCCAGTGCTGCTTCTATATCTTCAGATTCAGAAAGCTCGCTGATTTTGGTCACGATAGCCTGCTTTTGTTTGAGGTTATCATGCTGTTCAGCACGGATATTCTTGAAATGTTCCCGCCGGTTTTTGTAGTAGGTATCGATCAGCTTGCGGAAAGCCCGCCAGGTAGAGTTTGACTTTCTGCGGGGTACCGGGCCGATGCTTTTCCACTTCTCGAAAATATCTTCTGCATTTTTAGTGCTGCCTTTCCATGCACCGTCTTCAATAAGCTTTTCAATCTGCTGAATGAGTTTTTCACGCTGCTCGAGGTTTTGGTTTTCTTCCTCGATTATTCGCTCACTGTTTTCAGAACGGTAGTTGTTGAACTCGTCGGTAGCAGCTTTGAACGTTTCCCATAGTTCATCGTTTTTTTTCTGCGGGATGGGGCCGATTTCTTTCCACTGCTTATGCAGGTTATTGATATCACGGGAGGCTTCAGCCAGGCTCTCAGCATTTTTTAGCGTTTTTGCCTTCTCAATGAGGGCTTCGCGCTTGCGGATATTCTCTTCAGTTGCTTCCCGGTAGGATTGGTCGAACTCAAGCCGGACCTCGCTCAATTTGTCGCGAAGTTGGTGAAATTCATTCCAAAGCTGATCTTCAACTTCTTTAGCAACCCGACCGATTTTGCGCCAGTCTTTTGCCAGCTGATTCAGCTCAGCATCGAGCTGATCCCAGTCGGTTGTATTTTCGTTAGCTTTGGAAATAGTGATTTTCATTTTATCGAGAATCAGGCGCTTGCCTTGCTCATTTTCTTCTTCCTTTTTGCGCATTTCCACGATGTATTCAACACGGTGTGCTTCAAACACTTCAGAAAGTTCTTTGAGGCGGGCTTCCTGAGCTTCGGTGCCTTCCTGTGGCAGCGGTTTTACGCTTTCAAACTTCCGCTTCAGGCCGCTGATTTCACCGGAAGCCTTCCATTTTTTGGAGTCGATAATTTTTTGGATACGGCCAAGCAGCTCATCTCTGAATTTGAGGTTATTTTCGCGTTTTTGCTGCTGCTGCTTCTGATATTCAAGACGACGGGTTTCCAGGTCTTTTTCAACCTGCTCGAACTTGTCTTTAAGCTTGTAGTAATCAACATGGTCAAAAGCCGGGCCTGATTTCCAGGCTTCTTTGAGCTGATCGTACTGACCGGAAGCTTCTTTGGTATTTTTGACCTCAGCAAGAGCCGCTGCTTTTTCGGTGAGGCGGCGGTAGAACTGCTCCGGGCTGAGTTCTTCGGCTTCCGCTTCCGAGCTTGCTGCTTCGGCTGCCGGCTCAGCCACAGTTGCCGGAGTTTCAGCTTCACCTTCGCCTTCGCCTTCAGTTGCGGTTGCGGTTTCCGCTTCCGCTTCAGCTTCAGCCTGCGGCTCTTCGGATGAAACCTCAGCAGGCGCTTCAGCTTCATCAGCTGTGTCGGAGGCTGTTTCAGCAGCTACGACTTTTGCATTAATTTCGGAAGTAAGTGCAGTGTGAAGCGCTTCAAAATCACCGATGGCAGCAGCGGTCTCTAAGGTGCCTGTGAGCTCCGCTTTGGCTTTGAGGGCTTCCTCTTCGCTGAAAAGTGCCGGAAGCCCGGCAATTTTTTCGCGCTGCTGCCGCTCAAGGGCAGCGAAAGCCTGCTCGAAGTGGGCTATACGCGCAGCAGCAGTGTCGGCTGTGAGCCCCTGTTCGATGGTTTTGGTTTCAAATAAAGCGTTGGCTTTAAGAGTGAGGTTGCCTTCGCTTGTAACGAGGCAGTAATCATTTTCGAATAAAACTTCATCCGAACTGTTCGCTTCAGTCTGCATGCTTCCTGTGGTAAGTTTGTAAGAATCTATTAGTGGATTGCGCTTGAGCAATGATACAGATTCCGAAGTTATCAAATTAAGTTCATTTTACACATAAAAAAATGCCTCCCCACAAAAGAAAGAACTTGTGAAGAGGCATGGCAGAAGCTGTGCAGCGGCATTTGCAGATACTTATTTGTTTTTCATGAAAGCCGCGGCAGTGCTCATGTTGGCTTTGAGCGGTACAAAGGTGCTTATTTTATGCATAACTTTCAGAGTTGCTGATGTAGGTACCAGCATTTCGTTTTTGGAAAGTGCGTAAAGGGCAACTTCGGTAACTTCCCGGGCAGATTGGATGTTCCGAACGGGCAGGTCTTCAGGCCGGGCCCCCGATACCTGGAAAAATTCAGTCTGAACGGGGCCGGGGCAAAGCGTTGATACATGCACACCGGTTTGTTTCATCTCGTGCCATAGGGCGCATCCCAGGCTGTTAACGTAACTTTTGGTGGCGGCATACACTGCAAAATAGGGGATGGGAGCAAAGCCTGCCATTGATGCAACATTAAGAATACCACCCTTGTCCTGTTCAACCATTGCCGGCAGATAAAAGTAGGTTAGCTCGGTGAGAGCCGTGATGTTCAGCATGGTCATTTCATGGTAGGTACGGGCATCACCTTTCAAAAAAGCACCCTGAAACCCAAAACCGGCATTATTTATAAGAATATCCGGTTTCAGACCGGCTTCCTGTGTGTGGCTGTACAAGGCGGCAGCAGCATGTGGCAGGGCAAGGTCGGCAGCGATAACGCAGGCTTCAATCTGATACTTGGTGCGGATTTCGTCGGCCAGCTGTTCGAGCCGGTCCTTGCGCCTTGCAACCAGTACAGGCGTGCTGCCGAGGGCTGCAAGCTGCAGGGCAAACTCGCGCCCGATTCCGGATGAAGCGCCGGTAATGAGCGCGCTTGTACCCTCATAAAAGGATTTCATAGCGTAATTATGATTTGAAATGATTTGAAAGGTTAAAATTTATTGTTGTAACAACGGCTTACAGGCCCGATTCGTGCCGGATTTGAACCTCGGGCAGGGTATTTGTAAATGATCTGTAAGCGCAGCCTTAGCGCTTTTTGGCTGTAAAGGGTATCTTCTTATTTTAAGGATCACAATTATAAACGTATTCGGTTACAGATCGGCATCTATAGTGTGCATAAAATATGATTTGCAGAATGGTAGTGTTTTTTATGAGGAATGAGAACCAGCTTCACAGCTTGTAAGGCTCCCCCCGCCATAACGCACATTTGCGCTATTATGAATACGTGAAATCTGAACGTTGTAAGGGATTCAAACAAGATTCCTGAATTTTAACTTAATTAGATTATAAAAATGGAAGAATATTTTAAAGCTGAGTTTTTGACTGGTTTAGTGGCTACTTATGGTCCTAAACTACTGGGAGCTATCGCCGTGCTTGTTGTCGGTCTCTATATTACCGGCATTTTAACCAAATTAGTAAAACGGGCCCTGGAAAAGAGTGAAACCGATGTTGCCCTTCAAACTTTCATCGGAAGCATGATCAATGTTATCCTGAAAATAATGGTGTATATCACCGCATTTTCAGTACTCGGCCTGCCGATGACCACATTTATTGCCATTCTGAGTGCGTCTTTCCTGGCTATTGGTCTGGCTCTTTCCGGTACTCTCCAGAACTTCGCCGGCGGGGTGATGATTCTGCTCTTCAAGCCTTTCAACATCGGGCATTTTATTCAGGCACAGGGGCATATGGGTACTGTGAAGGAAATACAGGTTTTTAATACCATACTGCATACGCCCGATAATAAAGTGATTATCATCCCCAACGGCGGGCTCGCCACAAGTTCTATGACGAACTTTTCGATGATGCCCACCCGCCGTGTGGACTGGACCTTCGGCATCGCTTATGGGGATGATGTTGACAAAGCTTATGAAGTGCTTAACCGTTTGATTGAAGCCGATGAGCGCATCCTCAAAGATCCGGCTCCCTTCATTGCCGTGAAAGAGCTCGGCGACAGCTCGGTCGATTTTGTGGTACGTGCCTGGGTTAATTCAGGCGATTTCTGGGGCGTATTCTTCAAAATGAATGAGCAGGTTTACCGCACCTTCGATAAGGAAGGCCTGAGCATCCCGTTCCCGCAGCGCGATGTGCATTTGTATCAGCAAAAAAGCTGAGCGCATTTACTGATCCCTTTTGTGTAAACAACAGAAGCCTGATTTCCTGCTTGAAATCAGGCTTCTGTTATTTTGAGTACGCGGACTTTCGGACCCGGCCCGAATGTGAGATCATGCCCGGGATGGTTTGGCGCTGAGGGGCGCCGGCATCAAAAAGCAGGGGACAGGCCGTTGATTTGGGATTTTTCACCAGCACTGCAGCCAGTGATGCGCACGGAGTTTCCCCCAAAAATTAACATGCGGGGGTAGTTTTTTAGCCGGGCGGACCAGCTTTGTGTGCGGGTTTAGCTGTTCGGTTTAGAAGTGGTAGCGGAAGCCCAGACCGCCGTTCGCGCCAAAATCAGTTCCGGGAACAAGGTCGAGCACAGGAACTGCTTCGATGAAAACACTGAAAGGACCCTCAGCAAAGAAGTAGTTTAAGCCAAGCGGAATGCGTACGCCGAGTTTGTCGTCCCGGTTTTCACGGATTTGGATACGGCCGCCGATTCCGTAGTAGAAACTGAGTTTGCCGTGTTCAACCGAAATGAGATCAAAGTTGTTAATCTGATAGTCGATGTGAATGTGAAGGCGGTTGCTGCCGGAGAAAGACCATGCAAGGCCTGCGGCGAGGGCGGTGTTCTCTGTGAGGAAATAGTGGCCTGCAAGCCCGGTTGGTTCACCGAGGATGATGCCAACGCCCGTAAGTCCGTCAGTAGATTGCGCCTGAACTTTTTCTGTCTGGTTAAAAAGGCTGAATGCAAGCACGAGATTCAGCATCACAACATATAATGCGATTGATTTTTTCATAGAAATGATAAATAGTTGGGGGTTCAAATATGATAAATTGCCGATTACTAAGATATAAATTCCATGCCTATTTATGATAAAATGATTTATCCCCTGCTTTTTGCGGCCATTCGGTGCTGTTGGTTTTTCCGGATTAGCGGCCCGGGGGCAAATCCGGGGGAACAATACAGCCGGGCTTTAGTATTTTAAACGAGACAGGAGTCAGAATAATCATCACTAATATCAGCAGCAGTAAAATTTTATGGAAAATTCTTATTACAACCCCAAGGACCTCGGTAAATTTGGAGATATAGCCGAATTTGAACCTCAACTGGCTAAGAAGTTCTTCGACTACTATGGTTCGGTTTTTGAGGAAGGCGAACTCACAGCCCGCGAAAAAGCCCTGATCGCCCTCGCCGTTGCTCATACGGTGCAGTGCCCGTACTGCATCGACGCCTACACCGAAGCGAGCCTCGAAAAGGGAGCAAATGAAGCACAGATGATGGAAGCGGTGCACGTAGCCTGCGCCATCCGCGGCGGGGCCTCGCTGGTGCACGGGGTGCAGATGATGAACAAGGCCAAAAAACTGGGTATGTAATGAAGGTTGCTTCACTTGTATCAAGAGGGCACGCGCTGAAAGATCCCAAAGAGCAGCTGCGCGTGATTAATTCGGAGACGCCCGTGCTGTGCACCCTGCCGCGCTTTCATCAGCTGCTCGAACAGAGCGGGCTGTACCCGCTGCGGCCGACCGGCATCGAAATTTTCCAGATGAACCTGGGCTACATGTGCAACATGACCTGCAAGCACTGCCATGTAGATGCCGGCCCCGACCGCAAGGAGATGATGAGCCGCGAAAATCTGGAGCACTGCATCCGCGCCATCGAACAGCTCGACGCCCAAACGGTGGACCTCACCGGGGGCGCACCCGAGATGCACCCCGATTTTGAGTGGTTCACGGAGCGCATCAGCAAGCCGGGGCGGAAAATCATTGTGCGGTCGAATCTCACCATTTTGGTGACCAACCCGAAGTACCGCGCATTTCCGGAATTCTTCAAAAAGCACCGGATGGAAGTGACCTGCTCGCTGCCGTTCTACAATAAGTTCACGACCGACAAGCAGCGCGGCGAGGGCACCTACGACCGCTCGGTCGAGGCCCTGCTGCACCTCAACAGCATCGGCTACGGCATGCCGGAAACCGGGCTTGAGCTCAATCTCGTGTACAATCCTGCGGGGGCCTTTCTGCCGGCCGATCAGGCCGCACTTGAGGCCGATTTCAGAACCAACCTCCGGCGCAGGCACGGTATCGAGTTCAGCAAGCTCTTCACCATCACCAATCTGCCGATCAGCCGCTATCTGGAGTTTCTGGTACAGTCGGGCAATCTGGATGCTTACATGCAAAAGCTGGTTGAGGCCTACAACCCCTCAGCCGCGGCCGGGGTGATGTGCCGCAACACCATTTCGGTGGCCTGGAACGGCATCCTCTACGACTGCGACTTCAATCAGATGCTCGAAATTCCGGTCGAAACCGAAAGCAGCCGGCATATCCGCGATTTTGATCCGGAGGCGCTCAATGCCCGCAACATCATCGTGGATCAGCACTGCTTCGGGTGCACGGCCGGAGCGGGCAGCAGCTGCGGAGGCGCTACGGCCAAAGCGTGATGATGCAGCCCGGAAACACATCCCCCCCAAAAAAAGCGCTCATCGTTTTTCTGAAACCTCCGGTGAAGGGCCGGGTGAAAACGCGCCTTGCCCGCTCGGTGGGGGAGGAGCAGGCGCTGGCGGTGTACCGCGCTATGGTGCAGCTCACGCTCAAGGCAGCGGATGAAAGCGGGGCCGAAGTTTTCGCATACATGTCGGAGTCCGGCGATCCGGGTTTTGCGATGCCGGCGGGGTTCCGGCTTCGGGTGCAGCAGGGGGAAACGCTGGGGCTGCGCATGGAAAATGCCTTCAAAGAAGTTTTTGAGGAAGGTTTCGGGAAAGTGCTCATTATCGGGAGCGACTGTCCGCAGATGTCGCCCGCCGTGCTTGGGGAGGCTTACCGCTACCTCGATGCCGCCCCGGTTGTGGCTGGCCCTGCCACCGATGGTGGCTATTTCCTGCTCGGCATGACGGCCCTCGTACCCGGCATCTTTGAACTTGCGCGCTGGAGCCATGCGCAGGTGCTGGATGAAACCCTCGCCATCCTGCAGCGAAAGCGGGTCGGCTACGCGCTGATGAGCGAACTGAGCGATCTGGATGATGCGCAGGATCTGCGGCGCCTCAGCCATCTGCTGCCGGAAACGGTATTTGCGGGAGAAGGGGAAGGAGACAAGGTGTGAGCAAAGTCTTTGTGAGCATCATCATCCCCGCCTACCGGGAAGCGGGCGAAATCGGGAAGCTGGTTCGTTTTCTGATGCCGCTGCTAAAAGCCGACGGCCATGCCGAATGCCTGGTGATTGATGCCGGCAGCGACGACGGAACCGAAGCCGAAGCCCGCGAAGCCGGGGCCGTTGTGCTGCAGTCGCCCCGGAAGGGCCGTGCCGCGCAGATGAACTACGGCGCCGCACAAAGCAGGGGCGCGCTGCTGTACTTCCTGCACGCCGATTCGTACCCGCCAGCCGGCTTTCTGGATGAAATTAGAGCCCGCGCTAAAGAAGGCCGGGAATCAGGCTGCTACCGCCTCGCATTTGATGAGCCCCATGCCGTGATGCGCCTGTATGCCTGGTTTACCCGCTTCGATCTGCTGCCGTTCAGGTTCGGAGATCAGAGCCTTTTTGTGACGCGGGAGGTGTTTGATGCCGTCGGCCGCTTCGATGAGTCGCTGGTAGTGATGGAAGATAACGAGCTGGTAAGGCTGCTCAGAAAGCGGAACACATTTGTGGTGATGCCGGGCGAGGTAACGACCTCTGCAAGAAAATACAGGCAAAACGGCTTTGTGCGGCTGCAGTTTATTTTCGCGGTAATCTTTGTGCTGCACTACGGAGGGGCGTCGCAACAGCTTTTAGTGCAATTTTACCGCGACAGCATCAGGCAAAATAAAATTTAGGGTGAGATTGTAAAGCCCAAAAATGCGACAAACCGTTTCTTCAATCCTTAATTTATAGCAGTTTTAAATATAGCTGTCTGAAAAAAGTTAACAGCATGATAAACTAAGATAAGGTCCCGAAGTGGTAAATTAGGCTTGCTGTACAATCCTTAATTATTCACTTCAAAAAATGAACATGAAGTCATTTATACTGACCGTATTTTGTTTGTTGATGATACCCGTTCTGGCTGTTGGCCAGGGCGTTACGACCTCTACCCTCACCGGGGTTGTAACTGATACTACCGGGGAAACCCTTCCCGGCGCTAACGTGACCGCAGTTCACACGCCATCCGGAACTACCTTCGGTACCACCACCCTTGTTGACGGTTCCTACCGGATCTCCAATATGCGTGTTGGCGGCCCCTACACCATCCGGGTCTCATTTGTGGGATACCGTACTTTTGTAATTGAAGATGTGTTCCTCCGCCTTGGAGAAACCTACGTGCAGAACGTAACCCTTAGCTCTGAAGATATCGAGCTGGAAGAGTTTGTGGTTACTGCCCTTGGCGACCGCATTTTCAATCAGGAGCGTACCGGCGCTTCAACCAACGTAACTTCTGACCGGATTGCGAGCATCCCGACCATTACCAGAAGCATCAACGACCTCACCAAGCTTACCCCGCAAAGCAGCGGAACCAGCTTTGCCGGCCGCGACAACCGCTTCAACAATTACACCATTGACGGTAATGTGTACAACAACAATTTTGGTTTGGGTAATGCGCAGTTCGCTGCCGGAAACCCGATCAGCATTGATGTGATTGAAGAAGTACAGATTAACCTTGCTCCTTATGATGTGCGCCAGGGTGGTTTCACCGGTGCCAACGTAAACGCCATTACCCGAAGCGGTACCAATCAGTTCCGCGGTACAGGCTACATCTTTTACCGCAACCAGGATTTCCTCGGTACCAAAATCGGTGATAATGAAATCAATGTAGAAGATACCTTCACCCGTACCATCGGGGCATCTGTAGGCGGCCCGATCATTAAAGACCGTCTTTTCTTCTTTTTTAATATTGAGCAGGAAGAAGCCGACAACCCCGGCGACAACCGTCGTGCACTTCGTCCGGGCCAAAGCCCTGACGGCGCGCAGATCACACGGGTGCCCATCGAGCAGGCGCAGTTTGTGCGCGACAGCATCCGGGATATCTACGACTTCGATCCCGGTCGTTTTGAAGACATCGCCTTCGGCAACGAAGCCCTGCGTGTAAATGCCCGCCTTGATTTCAACATCAATCAGCAGCACCGTGCGATGGTACGCTTCAATTTGTTCGACTCCTTCGTGGATAACTTCGTAAACGGCAACAGTATCCGCGGGTTCCCCGGGTCTGAGCGCTACAGAAACACCAACCGTTTTGGTCCGGAAGCCATCACCTTCCGCAACTCACACTACTCAACGGATGCAACGGTAACTTCTATCGTTGCCGAGCTGAATTCTTCATTTGGCAACAACCTGGCTAACAGTTTCCGGATTGGGAACACCTGGAGTACCCCGCAGCAGCGCAGTGTGCCCGGCGGCGACGTATTCCCTATGATTGAAGTAATGGAGCCCCTTGGCGGCAACCCGAACGTGTACTATATGTCGATCGGTAACGAGCTGTTCACTGTTGGTAACCTGCTCGAAAACGACACATTTAATGTAGAGAACACGCTTACGTACTTCACCGGCCGCAACACGATTACAGCCGGTGCCTCATTTGAGTACATGACTTTTGCCAACGCCTTCAACCCGGTCTGGAACTCATGGTACCGCTATGCAACTTACGATGATTTCGTCCGCTCCGTAATTGACGGTGACACAAGCGTACGCCCTTCGCACTTCGCGATCGGTTATACCTACGATGTTGATAACCCGACCGTGCTGCCGCTTGACGAAGTTTCTTTTGCTCAGGTAGCTCTGTATCTGCAGAA
>NZ_JAIUMX010000060.1:0-21187 GCF_022565315.1 Cyclonatronum sp.
ATCAATTTGTCAAAGAGCTGAATCAGGGTAATTTCCCTGACTATCAGGTCAAAATCTGGTCAAAACTGACCGATCCAAAAATGCTTAATGTTAATTAAAAACGTCAACCGTATTTAGGCATCTACAAAAAGCCAAAAGCCAAATCCCCTTTTTTTCCTGATTCGCTGTTCACATTTACTATATTACCACCTAACACCGGCCGATTTTTCCCAAAACACGATTCCGCTTAGATGACTGATACAAGCCCGACTGATCAAACTTATAACGTCTATTTTACAGCTGGGGCCCTTTTGTTTGATGAAACATTGCGGCTGCTTCCCATTTTGCGCAGCGATAACGCTTTGCCGTTGCTTAAAGAAGAAGTACAGGAAAACAGACTGTTCATGATCAGCTCGCTGGAAAGCAGAAAACGGCTGTATCTGGAAATACGCAGACGTCATCTTGCTGCGCCGCCGGACTTTTGGGAAGTTTTTGGCAGCGTGCGGGAAAGTGAGCAGCGCATCCTGCTTTTTTATTTGTGCATGAAAACTTACGTACTCGTTTTTGATCTGCATTTTGAGCTTTCTGTAAGCCGCTGGAAAAAGCTGTTGCCCGCTGTAACAATAAATGATGTGCTCTTTTGGGTAGATCAGAAAAGCGACAAACACCCTGAAATACTGGCATGGTCAGAACAGACTTTGCGTCATATAGCTAATAAATACAGGCGAATGCTTTCCGAAGCCGGATTAAGAAATGCTGAATCCCTCCAGCCTCCCCCCGTTAACCCCGGCTTTTTCACTCGCTTCGCCGACTGGGGCGACCCCTGGATGAAAGAAGCCGCCTTTTTATAATTCGCCCCCTTTGGTTTGCATTCTTTTTTAATTTGGCATCAGTTTAAATGCTGTTTTTCTGTATTGATTCATTATTATGCATTTGCTAAGGGGTACAGGCCTGATTTTTTCATAAAAAACGAACCATGACGCAGGATCAGCTCGATTTTCTTTACAAAAAACTGTCATCACCAGATTTCGCAAATCCCGAAACCGGGAATCTTGCCTTCCCGAGCTACACGGTGGTCTATGAGCCGCAGTTCGACCATCAGCTGGCGGATACCCTTCAGAAGCTGGCCGCACACCTGATCCGGCCGCAGTCGTATGCCGAAACCCTGGTCGTTAATGTGTTTGCCTTTTTTCTGGATTACATCAAATCCCTGCCGTTCGGCCGCAATCAGAGCCTGTACGAGGCATATCTCAAAACCGAGCCCCAAAACCCGGCCTATGTGCTAAAGGGGCTGGCCGAAAAGGCGCAGAGCGATGAGTTCATCGCCCGGCTGTACGATCACATCCGCGGCTCGTTTCTTGAAACCGACAATGCAAACAGCAAAAGCTACGTGTTTGTGTACGGCTTCGCGCAGATTTACCCCTACCTGCGCACCAAGCACTTCCTCAATAAAATGGAGCGCTACACGCAGGGCTACAAGCTCATTGTGTTCTATCCCGGCAACAGCAGCCTCACCGGCAGCAAGCCGATTTCCCTTTTTGGCCGGCTTAAACCCGAACCCTACCGCTCAACCAAACTTATTTCACTCGACGACGAATTATGAAACTGGCTTCCCTTTTCGAACGCGATATTAACCGGCACATCGATCCCGCAGTTGTGGTGAGCAAGCTGGAGGATGAGGTGGTTACGGCCGAAATTGAAGAGTATGTGTTCACCCGCGATATCGTATCAAACCTGTATAAGGTGCTCGATGCCTTCCTGAATTACAAAGATCAGAAAACCGGCATCTGGATCAGCGGCTACTACGGCTCGGGTAAATCACACTTTATCAAATACCTGCACTACCTCATTAACCCCGCAACTTCGGAGAAGGCTTTTGAGCGCTTCATTTCCGAGGTGAAACTGATTTCCGAAGCCGGCGACCCTTTCAGCCTGGTTAATGTGGCCAATCTGAAGAAGCGCGTTGCCGGCGTTCAGATAGAAGACGACCTCTTTAATATTGAAGACATCACCGATCAGCAGTCCGGCGAGAAGCTCACCCGTATTCTGCTGCGGCGGCTGTGCCGGCTCTGGGGCCTGAATGAAAGCCACATTCCGCTGGCCCTTGTGCTCGAAAAGCATCTGAAAAAGAAAGGGCTGCTGGAAGAGTTCATCCGCATCCTGGAGGATGAGCACGCCTACACCTGGCGCGGCAGCGAGATGGATATCACCATGATGGCCTGCCGAACCGTGGTTGATACCGCCCTGCGCCTCGATCCCGCGCTCGACGGCGAAAGCATCTACAGCATCCTCAGCAATCCCGAGCAGTACACCATCACCATAGAAAATACCCTCATCCCGCAGTTCCGGGAGTTTCTGGCGGAAAAAGGACCCGATTACCGCCTGCTGTTTCTCATTGATGAAGTATCGCAGTACATGGGGCAAGATCCGGACCTCATCCTGAACCTGCAGAATGTGGTGGAGCGCATCAGCAATCTGGGCAACAAGGTTTGGATTGCCTGCACCGCACAGCAGAAACTTGATGAAATGCTGCGCGGGGCTTTGAAAAAAAGTCAGAACGACAATGAGCTGCTCGATAAGTTCGGCAAAATTCTGGGCCGCTTTGATACGAAGATTTCGCTGGAGTCGGCCGACCCGGCCTACATCACCCAGAAGCGGGTGCTCGATAAATCGGCCGATGCCCAGAGGGTGCTGCGCACGTTCTACAGCAAAGAGCGGGAAGCCCTCAATGCCGTTTACCGCATGCCGCAGGCCAACTACCGCGCCTTCGATTCGGAAGAAGCCTTTGTGCAGGCCTACCCCTTTGTGCCCTATCAGTTTAAGCTCATATCGGAGGTGTTTGCCTCTTTCCGGATGAAGGATTTTGTGATTGAGCAGGTGAAGGATAATGAGCGCTCGGTTATCGGTATTACCCACTATACGGCCAAAGAGCATGCCGGGCAGGAGCTGGGCCATTTGGTGCCCTTCGACGCTTTTTTTAACGGCATGATGCGCGAAAACCTCACACACTACGCCACAACCGTGCTTCAGAATCCGCGGCAGCTCGATTTTGTGAAGGGCAACCCTTTTGCGGAGCGGGTGGTGCACACCCTGTTTATGATTTCCAACCTGAGCAATCCTGTGCAGCAGAATTTTCCGCCGGTGGTGGATAATATCGCGATGCTGCTGGTGCAGCGCGCCGAAGACAGCATGCGCAAGTTGCAGCAGCAGGTGAAGGAAGTGCTCGACCGCCTGATTGATAACAATGTGGCCTACCGCGACGCCGGCAACCGCTATTTCTTTTTTACCGAAGATGAGATGGAGGTGCAGGCGCAGATCCGGAATACGACCACCAACCTGGAAGACAAGCTGAGCTTTTTTGAGGAAGCCATACGGGAGCTTACCAACTTCAGGTCGAAGATGAAATTCCATGAAAACAGCATCGGGCTCAGCCTGATGGTGGATGACAAGCGCGTGAGCTCGCAGGGCGAAATTGAGGTGCTTTTTTCGGTGACCGATGAGCGCAGCCCGGAACAATGGCAGCTCAACAACAATGTGCGATCCCTGGTGCTGCTGCTGAACGAGCAGCTGGCGAATAAGGGCGATTTTTTCCGCATGGTGCAGCTGAGCGTGCAGACCGAGAAATTTTTCCGGCACTTTGTGGTAAACGGCAGCGAAACCCGCAAGGCAACCCGCAATAAAATGATGGCGCAGCAAACGCAGCGCAGGGGCGAAATTCTGAGCAGCATAAAAGCAGCCCTCATGCAGTGCCGTTTCCTCAGCGGTACGCAGCTGCACGACGCCGGCGAAGTGAGCGGTGCAAACCCGGAGTGTCGCTATCAGAACCTGCTCACCTTCCATGCCGGTAACCTCTTCAGGGACTATCAGCTTTGCCGCAGCTACGCTACCGATTTCACCAGCCTGAAGCAGAAGTATCAGAACCATCAAACGGATGAGTCGCCGCTTACCGGTGCGGAAAAAGAGCTCGATCAGGTGCTGAGCAACAAGGGCGGGCAGCTGAGCCTCGAAGAGCTGATCCGCCATTTTAAGGCTGTGCCCTATGGCTGGCCCGATGCGGCCGTTGCCGATATGGCGCTTCAGCTGGCGGTGAAGGGCAAGCGCGAGCTTGGCGGCCGGGGCGACAGGCGCCTTTTGCCGGCTGCCTGGGCAGAGAAAGCCGCAAGCCGCAGCGAGCACGCCGCGCTGATGGTGCGCAAAAAGGCCACCATTGAAGCAAGCCTGCTGAAAGAAGCCGCCGATGCCTTTTTTGAGGCCTTCACCATCCGCCTGCAGAATGTTACCGATGCCGGCCGCCTCACCGATGAAATCGACAGCCGCCTCGATGCCCTCATTACCACCTACAAACCGCTGCGCGAGCAGTATTTTGACCGCGAGAAGCACGAGTGGGCCCGCGCCTTTTATCAGCTGATTGACAAGCTTTCGGAAATCAGACAGGCCACGCGCACCGAGCGCAAGCTGGAGCTGCTTACCGATGGCCGCAGCCTCCTGCGGGATATGTTCGATGAGGCGAAGGAAAACAAAGACCTCGCCCAAAACAAGCTCGGCATCTGGCAGGAACTGTGCAGCTTTTACCGCGATAAGCAGCAGTATGAACAGGAGCTGGGGGATGGCTTCCGGGCGGAGTTTGAAATACTGCGGCAGCTGAAAACAGATCCGCAGCCGGGCAGGCTCATCCGCAAGGCCATGGAAGCAAAGCGGAAAATTGAAGCACAGGTGAAAGCGCAGAATGAAGCCCTGCGCAACACCCTTCAGGATGAGATTCAGTCGGCAGTGGATGAACTGAAGGCCGTTGCCGATAAATCCACCGACGACGGGGGCAGCGGGTTTATTGCCACGCAGACGGAGCAGGATCTCTACCAAAGCCTGGAAAATTGCCGAAGCTCTCAGGACCTTAAAATGCTCGGGTACCGCATCCCTGAGCTGAAAACAAAAGCCCTTCGGGAAATCGCCAAAAAGCAGGTACAGCCGGAGCAGGGCGAAGGCAACGAGCCCCTGCCGGAGCCGGAACAGCTCAGGCTGCCGGCCATGCGCATTATCAGAACGGAGGCCGAAGCTGAGGCCTACCTGAGCGAGCTGCGCACCGAAATGATGAAGCACCTCCGGCAAAATAAACAGCTCATTACCCCCGGCTGAAACCGGCCCCGGCCTGTGAGCCCATCCCCCGAAAACACCACACCAACCTAATTTTACGGAGCCCCGGCTAAGATGGCTGAGGGCCGGCAAACCGATTCGATTATGCAGACCAAAAAGATCAAAGATTTTGCACAGCAGGCCCGGCAGCTGTTACGCGACGGGGTAAAACAAAGGCTGCTTTACTGGGGCTTTCGCCCTAAGGGGGAGCCGGAAACCCGCCCCGATGCGTTTGAGGGCGGGTACATCTTCAGGGGGGGAACTTATGACGGCAGCGAAGTGCCCCGGCTTTGGGACAAGCTGCATACCGAGCTGAAGCGCAAAGGCTTTGAGGCCGTGGTGGAAGAAGGCGCCTATGTGTGGTTTAACCGGATGATGGCCATGCGCATCCTGGCGGCTAACGGCTATGAGCCGGATCTGCTGGGCTATGTGAGCGATGAGCAGCGCAAGCCCGTGCTGCTGGAGCGCGCAAAGCAGGGTATACGGCCCGAGCTCAGGCCCGAACAGGAAAAGCGTCTGCAGCAGATCATCCTCGATTTTGAGCTTGAAACCGAGGCCTTCTCCATTTTGCTTACGGCACACTGCAGAACGCACCCGCTGCTGCAGCGGGTGTTTGGCCGGCAGCAGGACTACACCGAGCTGCTGCTGCCCGATGCCGTGCTGGCTACAAATGGCTTCCTGCAGCTGCTCAACAGTACCGACGCCATCACCGAGGAAGACTATAAGCAGGTGGAGCTGATCGGCTGGCTGTATCAGTTCTATATTTCGGAAAAGAAGGATGAGGTTTTTAAGAGCTTCAAAAAGAAGAAGAAGGCCGGGGTGAACGAGCTGCCCGCGGCTACACAGATTTTTACCCCCCGCTGGATTGTGCAGTACATGGTGGAAAACACCCTGGGGCAGACCTGGCTGGAGGCACACCCGGAGAGCCCGCTGCGCAGCGAAATGAAGTACCTGGTTGAAAAGGCCGACACGGGGGGCGAAGTGCAGCTGCCCGAGGGCTTTACCGGCGACCCGGCAGGCTTCCGGCTGCTGGACCCCGCAAGCGGCTCCGGCCATATTCTGGTGGTGGCCTTCGAGCTGCTCATGCACTGCTACCGCGAGCAGTACTACACCACCTCCGAAGCGGTTGACCTCATCCTTACCCAAAACCTGTACGGCCTTGATATCGACCCGCGGGCCGCACAGCTCTCACAGTTTGCCCTGCTGCTTAAAGCCGCCGCCTACGACCCCGGCGTGCTGCAGCGCCGCCCGGCAATGAAGGTGTTTGCCATGCCTGAGCCCCGGCCGGTAAGCCGGCAGGATGTGCGGCAGTTTCTGGGCGAAGTGCCCGCCCGGCAGCAGGATGAGCTGCACGCGGCCCTGCAGCTGATGCAGCAGGCACAGCTGCTCGGCTCGGTGATGAAATTTGAGCTTGGCCCCCAAACCCTGCAAACGATGCGGGCACGGGCGGAAGCCTTTGAGAAGGGCGAAGCAGAAACCGACCTCGGCGCGCAGGCCCTGTGGGCGGACCTCCGGCCCTACCTGCAGGTGCTGCTCGCCCTCACGCAGCCCTACCATGCGGTAGTAGCCAACCCGCCCTACATGGGGCAGCGGAATATGGATGGCAAGCTGAAGGCATACATCGGGAAGGAATACCCGCTGAGTAAATCCGATCTTGCGACAGCTTTGATGGAAAAGATGAAGGAGATATCGTTTAAGGACGGAAGGTTTTCGCTCATTACCCCGCCTTCATGGATGTTCATCAGTTCGTATGAAAAGTTAAGGGAGTTGCTGATCAAAGATTCGAAATTTGACTCCCTTTTGCACTTGAGTCGCGGTGTCTTTGGTGCTGATTTTGGTAGTGCGGCAGCAACCTTTCAGGCAACCCAACCTAGTGGAAATAGTTTCGGTACTTACTTTCGACTGGTTGAAAGAACCTTTCAGGAATTTCATCACTGGCATCTTGAAGAACTATTCAGTAAAACTCTTGCAGATCAATCATTCAGGTTCGATTTTCAGAGTTATGATAAGGATATGGCGAAAATCAGCTTCAGCGAGAAAGGTGTTAGAACTTTCTATGGTGATTTCCCCCAATCCAACTTCAGCAAAATACCCGGCAGCCCCATTGCCTACTGGGTGAGTGACCGGATGATTGAGATTTTTGAAACGGCTGAGCCTTTGAAAGAATTTGGCGTGCCGAGACAGGGAATGGCTACCTCAGATAACAACCGTTTTCTAAGGGAATGGTTCGAGGTAAATTTCCAGAAAATCGGACTTGGATTTTCTAATGCTAAAGAAGCGATAAAGTCGCAAAAAAAGTGGTTCCCTTATAACAAAGGAGGTGGGTATAGAAAATGGTATGGCAATCAGGATTATGTTGTGAATTGGGAAAATGACGGATACGAAATAAAAAACTTTAAACCTTCAGTAGTTAGAAATGAAGGTTACTACTTTATGGAAGGTATTACATGGTCAGATATAAGCTCGGGAAATTTTGCATGCAGATATACACCTAAAGGTTTTCTGTTTGATGTGAAAGGATCATCAGCATTGCCTGGTAAAGAAATTCTATATGAAGTAATAGGTTTTTTGAATTCGATAATTGTGACAAAAATATTATATGTGCTTAATCCTACACTATCCTACCAAGTTGGTAATATTTCATCTTTACCATTTTTATTTAATAAAATTTTCGAGAAAGATCCATTTGGAGATGGTGTTTTTAAATACGTCTCTTATTCTGTTCAAGATGTGATTGATCTTACAAGAAAAGATAGTAATTCCCGCGAAACCTCCTGGGACTTCACAGAGCTCCCGCTCATAGCGCTGCGGCAGAGTTCGCTGGGCAGCAGCATCGCCCTTTGGAAAGTCCGCAGCACCCGGCAGTTCGTTCAGCTGAACGCCAACGAAGAAGAGCTGAACCGCATTTTCATCGATCTGTACGGCCTGAAGGACGAGCTGGGTCCGGAGGTTGCCTTTAAAGACATCACCATCCTGCAGGATGAGCTCGACGCCGGTGAGCTGCCGCAGGCTGAAGCCCGCTACCGTCAGGCCGGTGTGCCCATAGATGACGATGAAATCACGGGCATTGTCCGCCTGCCCTTCAAAGAAGATGAGCTCATGCAGCTGCTGCTCAGCTACGCCCTCGGCTGCATCATGGGCCGCTACCGTTTAGACAAACCCGGCCTGCACATCGCCCACCCCGACCCGGCCCCCGAAGCACACGCGCCTTACGAAGTAACCGCCGCCGACGGCAGCACCCACACCTTCGCCCCCGATCAGAACGCCATTGTGCCCCTGCTCGGCAGCAGCGGCCGTTTCCCCGACGACCTTATTTTCCGCGTGCGGCACTTCCTCATCTGCGTATGGGGCGAAGCGCGCCTCACCGATACCCTCAACACCCTGCAGGAAAAGCTCGGCACCGACCTGGAGAAATACCTCGTAAAAGACCTCTGGCCCGACCACTGCAAGCGCTACAAAAAGCGCCCCATCTACTGGCTCTTCAGCAGCCCCAAAGGCGCTTTTCAGGTGCTCGTGTACATGCACCGCTACAACCGCTACACCATCGATAAAATCTACCGCGAATACCTGCTGCCCCACCTGCGCCGCCTCGAAGAGCAGATCAGCACCCTCAGTCAGCGCGAGAGCAGCTCCACGCCCCTGAGCCGCACCGAAACCAAACAGCTCGATCAGCTCCGCAAAGACCTGCAGGAATGCCTCGACTACGAACCCCTCCTCAAAGAATTCGCCCTCGACCAACACGAAATCGACCTCGACGACGGCGTGAAGGTAAACTATGAGAAGTTTGAGGGGATAGTTAGGGGGGTGAAATAGGGATGGAAATAGATCGGAATAATTATTTAAAAGAATGGATGCCAGATAAAATTTATAAATACAAGTCATTTGATAAGGCATCTACTGGTTGCGGGCATGTTGAATGCAGGATGGCAAATCCTGAAAAACCTATCTACAGGCGAATTTTGGAAGACAACCAGATATATTTTTCGTCGGCAAAAAACTTTAATGATCCGTTTGATTGTACACTTGTACCGAGGTATGACTTAGGTACTAGGGAACAGAAGAAAAGTATGCTTGTAAAATATGGTCGAATTAATTTCCCAGATAAAAGTGATTTAGAATTGGATGCAATTGCAGAAGCAAAACTTAATTCCGGAGAGTTAGATGATCAACTTGAGATTAGAAGTAAACGAGAATACTGGGTAGAAAAAACTTATAACGATATTGGAATATTTTCTGCCACAACATGCAAAAAAAATCCCTTAATGTGGGCTCATTACGCTGCATCACATTCAGGGTTTTGTGTAGAGTATGATTCCTTGAAATTGCAATTAGTACTTGAACAATTGTATATAAATAAAAGATTGGTTTGTAATCATCATAAGATAAAATATGTTTCACTTGCTCCGCATATAAATCCTTATTTAAATCCTGAAAGTCCAAAAATAGTCTTAGATATGTTATTGCATAAGCATATTTTGTGGTCCTATGAGGAAGAAATTAGATATCTACTTTTAGGTCATCCAGGTTTTGTTCTTCAATGTCCTGATAATGTGATTTCTACAGTATATCTTGGTCGGAATATATCTGAAGAAAATGAAGGTGAAGTAATTAGGCTAATTCAAAAGAAAAGTGTGAGACCTGATTTGTTCAAGGCCAAACTACAACCGAATAGTTTTGAGATTGAATTTGATCAAATTTTATAGCAATGTAATTATTACCATATCATCATGTTCCTTCCCAACAACATCCCCGTCAAACACGAGAAGCCCCGCAAGTACTACGGTATTGACCTGGGCACAACCTATTCTCTTATTGCGGCTGTTTACAGCGATGAGGTGAAAGACTTTGGCAACCCGGTTCCGGTCAAGTTTCAGAGCTTCACGCAGAAATCACCTATAGACACCGAGCCAACCGTTAAGGATGAAAAGGTAGCATCCATCGTAGCCTATTACGACGGCAAGCCGTGGATTGGCAGAGGGCTGGAAAACCTGAAGGGGCATCAGGAGTTTGTACGAAACCAGAACCTGTTCTATCACTTCAAGCTCGATATGGGCATTGAACAGCAGCCGCTGTATCCTAACGCTGCCCTGGAAAAGCTGGACAGTCCGCACAAAATTTCAGCGGCCATTCTCAGCTACTTCAAAAGAAACACAGCCGGTAAGGAAGAAAGCCTGCGAGATACGGTCATTACGGTCCCCGCTTCCTATCAGCTCAATCAGCGGCAGGATGTCATCAAGGCAGCGAATCTTGCCGGCATTGAGCTGAGCAACCTCATGCTAATCGATGAGCCGAATGCCGCCTTTATCGGCTATTTCAACGAGCTTGACAGCGAAGATCAGCACGCTTTTTTCTCACGCGGCACAAGCCGGAATGTGCTTGTGTTCGATATCGGGGGCGGAACCTGCGACCTCTCCATCCTTGAGGTAGTACACAGCCGTGAAAAGGGGCTGCTTGTGGGCAACAAAGCCATTTCGCGCTACAACGATCTCGGCGGACAGGATATAGATATGCTCATTGCGGAATCGTTTTTATACCCGTTGTGGATTGAACTGAGCGAACAGGATGAGGACCTGCCGCTCCGGGATTTGCAGCAGCAGATTTTGCCGCAGCTCGCCCTCATCGGGGAGCAGCTCAAACACGGGATCTGCAACAAACTCGGGGCGCGTTATCCTGATTACAAGCTCACCGATGAGCAGATTGATGCTACGGATTTCAGTCTGCTGGGGCGCTCGCTCACCTACCAGGGCAAGCGATTCGAATTTCCGGAAATCACCTTCCCGGCCCGTAAACTGGCCGATATTTTTGAAGAGCTGTTCAAGCCAGGGAGCTACGCCTACAAGTTTCAGTTCAAGCATATTGCAAGCATCCGGGCGACTATCACTGATATTCTGGAAAAAGCCAACTACAGCAAGCAGGATATTGATGCCGTGCTGATGGTTGGGGGCAGCAGTAAAAATCCCGTGCTCATCAGCCGCCTCAAAAAAGAATTCCCTCAAAGTGAGTTTTGGCTGCCCGCTGCCCCGGATAAGCTGGTCGCCAAAGGCGCAGCGGTGTACAGCTACTACTATTACCGTTATGGCCGCGCCCTGGTGAAGCCGATTGTAAGTGATACGCTTGGCATAGAAACCAAAAACAAGCATTTCGTGCCCCTCATTGAGCGGGGTGCAGAACTGCCGGTGAGTGTGAATGCCGGCAACTTCAAGCTGCAGCAAGCCTTTCAGCAGGAGCTCATTGTGCCGGTTTGCCTGAACACGACCGACTATGTGGTGCAGGATATCAGAATACCCCTGAACGGAGCCTACAGCACCGACGATGAGGTGAGCATCAGGCTTGAAATAAACGAGAACAAGGTGATGTCGCTTACCCTGCACGTGGGCGATGAGCCCCTGCTGAATTACACGCTTGAAAACCCCTTCTTTTTTGGTGCGCTCTCGAAACACAAGGTTGAATTTCTTCAGCTCAAACGGGCGTTCGAGCAGGCTAAATCAGTTAACGACAACAATAAGCTGAAAAGCCTGTACCTGCAGCTGATGTCCCTCAATTTCAATGTAGGCAACCACCATGAAAACGTACTGCTCGGGGAAGAGTACCAAAGCCGCTACAGTGAAGAAAACTCAAGTGTGATCCATTATCTTTATCTGGGCAACGACGGTATTGGTCGTAAGGAAGCAGCTATGGGGTATCTGAGAAAAGCTATCGGGCTGAAGCCTCTTGAACCGGCGTTCCGGTATAACTACTCGCTTTATGTTGGTCAGGAAGAAGGGGACAGGGCGGCTCTCGACTACCTGCTTGACTGTCCTGAGCAGGTAAAACAATACTATACCATTCGTTGCCGGATAGTTATTCTGAAAAACAGGCTGGGAGAGGATGTCAAAAAGGATGCGGAGCAGATTGCAGCTGATTTCAGTAGCGGCAAGTCGGGTTTCAGCAAATATGATAAAGACAACCTGCTCGGCCAGATATTCAGCCTTGCCGGCAAAAATTATATCCATGAAGACGAAAAACAGGCACAGCTCCGCAATGAGAAAGTGCTGATACAATCAACGAAACCTGTTAAGAGGTAAGCTTATGTCAATCGTTGTACCTTATGCCGATCTCACGAACGAGCAAAAGAAAATAGTGTCGGAATCTACCGACAAGCGCCTTTCCTACTGGATTGACGGCCCTCCGGGTTCCGGCAAAACAACCATCAGCCTGCACATCGCCAATATGATTGTTGGTCAGCAGGTAGTAACCCCGCTGGTGCTTATTTATAATAATTCTCTGAGCGGTTACCTTAAGTCATCATTTAAGGAGCTCGGGCTTGAGGATAATGTTACTATTGCCACCAAAGACAAATTTTTCTGGAATCTGGCAGAGCAAAAAGGGGTGAAGGTTCCCTATACTAAAGATTACTTAAAGAGGTATTCAGACACGCTCGAAGCACTACTGAAAACCGAGCTTATCAAAACCTATGATATAGCCATTCTTGATGAAATACAGGACTTTCAGAAAGGCGAATGGGAAGTCCTCAAAAAGCTGGTGACAAGGTTCATCGTTTTGGGCGATTTTGATCAGGGGATCTACAAAACAAATTTAGGCAAGGCTGATTTGAATGAGACCTGTCACAGCCGGATGCTGGAAAAGATTTTTCGTTTCAGCAGGTCACTGGCCGGGCTTCTCGCTGCATTAAACCCGCTAAGAAAAGACCTTCAAAACAAAGTAGACAGGGAATCAGATGTACAGCCTGTTATTATTGATACCAGCGAAGCAGATGTTAATGAAAAGATACGCACCTTTATAAACGCACGAAAAGCAGACGGCGGCAGAATTGCTGCAATTACCATCGGCAGGGCCCGGCTGAAGCAGCTGCATGACTATTTAGAGCAAAGGGGCGTTGAGCATTTTTATACAGACAAAAACCAGGAGTACAAAGATCACGACTTTGCCCAGAATACCCCGGTGCTGCTCACAGCTGCAAGCGCCAAAGGCCTTGAGTTCGAGACGGTTATTGCATTCGGCTTTGAGGATCATGACAAGGCTGTATGGAGCTTCAGGACGTATGGCGGACTTATGGAGAATTTGTATGTGTGCCTTTCCAGAGCGAAAGAGTACCTTTACATTATCCGCACCCCAAATACCATCCCTGAAATAAAGAAACTGATTGTAGAAACGCCAGATTCAGCAAATGCCACGGATGACGATGATGACGATTTCTTTTAAATATTTACTTTTTAAGCGTATATGAGCCAATTCACTCAAACAGATTACGAAAGTCTTAAAAACCTCATACAGCAGCGGTATCTTGAGCTGGTGATTACTTACGGAAGCAACTGGAATAGTGATAACATTCAGCTGAAAACCGGAGTGCCGCTTGATACAAAAGCAGAAACAGGGAAATCCGTCCCGATATTTCTGAGCTACTTTGATAAGGTATATCTGGATACTGCTGAGCAAAAAAACTTTCTCGTTAAGGCATTGCGCGTGCCTCAGGGTTTTTTGCACAACCGGGGTAAAAAAAATAGTGTGAAGAATGAAAATAAAGACCAGACCAATTTGGGATTTGATGTACCCTCACACGAAACGGCACCGACACTTTTCCCCGGCCTGAGAAACGCCTTCCTTCATACCGTTGAGGTTTTGCGTGCCGAAAAGTCGGGCTTGCTTTCAGAATGGTTTTCATTCATCAAAGAAAAAGAAACGCTGAGCAGGCTGGAGTCGGGCCTTATTACTTCCTGTGTAAAAGAAGAGGCATTTCCAGCTGCCCCCCTGACCGGGAAACGGGCTTCATTTAATAAAGCAAAACTGCAGTATGTTTTTTTTGCGCAATTCCTCCGCGACTGTTTTCTTGACGAGGCTTTCCCGGAAGGGAGTGAAGAGAGTATTGAGACCTACAGAGAATGGGTGCAGCAATTTGATCCGGACCGCGATGGCGAGTTCCCGGCGCTGCTGGTGCCGCAGCGGTTTAAGCAGGAGGTAAACGTGATATTAGGGTATCAGATGGCGCTGAAGCTGCACATGGAAGACAGCAAAGCATCCTTGCCGCTCGGCTTTTTGTCAAAAGAAATAGACTCAGCCTATAAGGATAACTATTTCAAAGAAGACTCGGAGAGCGGCGCTGATAAAGCTCTGCTGTTATCTTATACCCTGCTCTTTTTAGGCTTATTCCACCGCAGGTACGAAAAAGTCTGGCACACACAGGTATCAAGACCGGTGATGGGCTTTATAGAAGAAAAAGCTTATGAGCTGATTCATAACAAACCAAGCCTGCGTTTTTTTACGGAACTAAAAGCCGCTGACCTGATGGCTGCCGTTGGTGCCGATGCGAAAACAGCCTTTAAAGCATTCAGTGAAGTGGTAACAAACGAGGGGAATATCACACAAAAAGGCACGAATGCTGAAAAAGTGAAGCAGGAATACGGCAGCAGGCGGCTGTTTATGAGCACCCTCATTTTGTTCGTTCGCAGCCGGTACTATCTGAACGATTTGCGCCCAGTGATCGAGACTTCAGAAGTCAGAAATATGCTCATAATCAGATATTATGATGGCTTTACTTTAGAGAACCCTTCTGAAAAACTCAATATTGATTCTGTCAATGCAAGCCTTGCTGCTTCATTTAAAGAAAAAAAGATAAACTGCAAGGTTATTTCAAAAAATATCGAAGCCAAAAGCAATAAAGATACCATCAACAATATCAAAGGCTTTTGCAACGAACTTGGTATCAGAGATGCATCGGGGCTTCGCTTTGATTCTGACAGCACCGATGAAAAAATACGAGAAAATGAGCTGATGTGTATCGTGCATGCTTTTCATCCGCTCCCCCTTTTCGATGAAAATGAAGATTACTTTTTTGTTTAAGGTGATGGCATCGGAGCAGCCATTAAAAATCATATAACAATTCCATGTCACTCAAAGAACGCGTAGCGCGGCAGTTTCAGAAAAATCCCGGTCTCAGGCATCTTTTCCTTTTTGACCCCGAGGGGGCGCATGAAGAGGAGGCCGCACAGCTGCAGCTGCCGGGCGCCGAAGTGAGGGTGCTGCGGGATGGCAACCGCTTCACCCTGAAAACAGAGCTGTTCGGGCAGAAAGACAAGGCCTGGTTTATCTACACCCGCGACCCTGAACCGCAGGATGACGCCGCAGTGATTGCGTTCCAGCTGTATGACGCGGTCGTTGCCGGCAAGGTACTCCGCTTTGACGATGTGTACGCTTTTATGGATGAGTTCGGGGTGCATCAGATGCACAAGCCCGTGATACAGCCGCTGCTGAAAGAGCTGAACACAAAGAAGGTTCAGAAACTCGCCCTGCCGCTGATCCGGCAGTCCGCTTTCAAAGCCGACGAACTACGGTTCGCTGTAACGGCTGCCATGCTCGGGGCAACCAAACCGGAAAAGCCGGCCGCAACCATGCTCCGGCTGCTGCTCCTGCTGCTCGAAGAAGATGAGGCCCGCGGGAAAATGCTGCACCGGTTTAAGCAGCTGCAGCTCGATCACTTCCTGCAGCGGCAGCTGGCCCGCTACACCGGCCTCCATACCGATGACCCGGATACCGATGCACTCCGTGAGGCCGTGGCCCGGTTCAAGTACAACCTCATCACCCGCGACATCCCCGATGCGGCTGAAAACGACCCTTACGAATCACTCAAAATCGGCGATACCGAAACCCTGGCCGAGCTGGTGAACCTGCACCATGAGGCCCGCTTAAACGGGCGGGAGGCGGAAGTGCTGCAGCTCTGCGAAACTGCCGGGGAGAAGATTATCGAAAGCCGCATTCTGGAGACCTACGGCTACGAGCGCCCGTACTTTTATTACACCAAAACCATGGTGGGCGCCCTGCTGCTCGAGGCTGCCTCGCTGGTGCAGCGTCAGATTCCGGAAAAGGCCCTGCGCCTGCTCGAAGCCCTGCAGGAAGACAACACAAGCGGGAATCAGCCGGAAGTCTTTCATTTCCTGCGCAACACGGCCTCTCTGTTTGAAAAAACGGATCAGCTCGACAGCTGGCGTTTTTCCGAGCTTAGCGCCTACGCGGAAGCCTACGCACAAAAATGGTTCAGAATCGATCAGCTTTACCGACAGGCGGTGTTCCGCAAAAAGCGGATTCATGATTTTGGCCCCTTCGAAGCACTCTGGTCGCTTACCGAAGCGCGCTACCTCAGCTACGTGAGCGACACCAACCATGAGTGGCTCACCTCGCTGGCCGGAAAGGATTTCAGGCTGGGCAGTTCGGGCATCCCCCTGCAAAGCCGCTTTTATGCAGAAGAAGTGCTGAAGGAAGAGGTGAAGACCGTTGTCATTATTTCGGATGCCCTGCGCTATGAGGCGGCTGAGGAGCTGCTGCAAAAGCTGGTAGCCGACCCCAAAGCGGTAGCCGATTTAGGTTTCCGCCTTGCCGCCCTGCCTTCCAAAACGAGTGTAGGTATGGCACAGCTGCTGCCCCACGAGCAGATCAGCTTCGACGGAAGCAGCTGCCTGGTGGACGGCATTTCATCGGAGGGGCTCGATAACCGGCGCAGCATTTTGCGCAGGCATCAGGAGAAGGCCGACGTGATTTCATACGACCGGCTTGGTCAGCTCACTACCGAAGAGCAGCGCGCGTTTTTCAAAAGTCCGCTGGTGTACCTGTATCACGACGTAATTGACGCAACCGGCGACACCCGGCGCACCGAGTACAAAACCGACGAAGCCGTTGATACGGCCATCGCGGAGCTGCATCAGCTAATCCGCAGGCTTCACACCAACATGAACGTAACGCGGGTGCTGCTCACAGCCGATCACGGCTTTCTGTACCAGCTGCAGCCCCTCCCCGAAAACCTCAAGCTGCCCTCAGCCCCTGAGTCAGACGCCGTAACCGGCAAACGTTACGAGCTGTACACCAGGCCCATCCCCGCGGAATACGGGCATGTGATAGACCTGCAGCGGGCTACCGGTATGGAAACCGGGCTGTACCTGCACATACCCGAATCCATCGCCCGTTTCAAGAAACAGGGGCTCGGCTATCAGTTCGCACACGGCGGCGCATCCCTTCAGGAGCTGCTGATACCCGTACTGCGCAGTGAGCGGAAACGGGCCGATATTTCCCGCAAGGTAGAAATCAGGCTGGTGAATACAGACCGCCTGAGCCTGGTAACCAAAATGATGAAAATCCGCCTGCTGCAAACCGAACGGGTAAGCAATCAGCGCAAGCCGCTGCGGGCACGCATAGCGCTGTATGACGGAACCATGCAGGTTTCAGGCGAAGAAGAGCTGCTCTTCGATATGACCTCTGAAAATGCAACGGAGCGCCAGCGGGAAACCACCCTTACCATAAAACCCGGCCCGGAATTGCCTGCGGTGCTCAAATTGCGTATTTACGATTCGGAAGACAGCCTGAACCCGCTCATGGAGTACAATGTGGCCAACAAAACCATGGGCTCAGTAGATTTTTAACCCAAAACAGAATTTGAGAAGCAGGGATGAAAGATAAATTATACCAGTACTTTGAAGGCCGGGTTGTCCGGAAAGACCTTACCTCCCACGTGCGCGGCAGTGCTGTGGTGCCAACCTTCGTGCTCGAATACCTGCTCGGCCAGAACTGCGCCATCGACGATGAAGAAATTATTCAGATGGGCATCGAAAAGGTGAAGGAGATCATCAGCCGCAACTACGTGCATCCCAATGAAGCCGAACTGGTAAAAAGCAAGATCAGGGAAGACGGTCAGCACAAGGTGATTGATAAAATTTCGGTACACCTGAACGACAAAAAAAATGTGTATGAGGCTGCCTTCGCCCATCTCAACCTGAGGAATGTACAGGTGGCTGACCGTTTCGTGCAGGAGCACCAAAAGCTGCTGAGCGGCGGCGGGGTGTGGTGCATTATAAAAATGGGGTACTCGCACGCAAGCGATACCGAAAACCGCTGGATTATCGAAGACCTGAAACCCATTCAGGTCGCCTATGTTGATCTGGAAGAGTACATCGCAAACCGTCAGCACTTCACAACTGATGAATGGATGGACGTGCTGATGCACACCATCGGTCTCGATCCGGCATTCTTCAACCGGCGGGATAAGTTTATCCAGCTGTCCCGGCTTATACCGCACGTGGAAAGCAACTTCAACTTTATTGAGCTGGGCCCGAAGGGTACGGGTAAATCACACGTTTTTTCGGAGCTCTCGCCGCACGGGGTGCTCATTTCCGGCGGCGATGTAACCCAGGCAACCATGTTCGTGAACAACAACGGCAACCGGCTCGGCCTGGTAAACTACTGGGATGTGGTTGCCATGGATGAGTTCGAGCAGGAGCAGGGCGGTAAACGAACCGACCCTGCACTGGTAAAGACCCTGCAAAACTACATGGCCAACCGCTCTTTCAACAGAGGTAAAGAAACCTATCATGCAACGGCTTCTCTGGCATTTGTGGGCAACACCAAAAAATCCGTGCCTTACATGCTGCGCAGCTCACACCTGTTTGAATCTATTCCGGCAGAGTACCTCAAAGGGGCTTTCCTTGACCGGATGCACTTGTATATACCGGGCTGGGAAGTAAAAATTCTGAAGGAATCGGTCTTTTCTTCGGGCTACGGCTTTATTGTGGACTTTTTGGCTGAAGTGCTGCGGGAGCTGCGGAAAATTGATTTTTCCGGTATGATTGAAGATAAAACCGAGTTAAGCCCGACATTCAGCAAGCGCGACAAAGAGGCCATCCGCAAAACCTTCTCCGGCATGGTGAAGCTGCTTTACCCCGACAAGCGCATGACCGAAGCTGAATTTTATGAAGTGCTTGATTTTGCGGTTGAGGGGCGCAGGAGGGTAAAAGAAGAAATTTTCAAGATTGATGAGACCTTCCTGAACAGCCCGGTTGAATTCATGTACACGGTACGCAACAGCGGCCGCGAGGTGGAAGTTGATACGCTGGAGAAGCTCAACTATGCAAGCAGCGTCGCGCAGGATGAAGACGGTTTGCTTGAAGGAGGGGCCGCCCCGGCCGGAAGAGCCGGTGAGCCCGAAGGAGCGGGAGCACAGGGAGTGGCAACAGCCGGAAGCGTTGGGGAAGGCGTGCCGGCGGGTCAGTCAGGAGGCACCTCTGCTGGGACTGGTAGTTCGCCGGAGGGATCGGGTGTGCCCGGAGCCGGAACCGGAATTGGAACCGGTTTGCCAGCTGCCAAACCGAAGTCGGTAAGCATACGCGACAACCAAACCGGCATCACCTACAGAAAGCTGTTTGGCCCTTATCTCAAAGAAGCGTCGAAGGTAGAAATCATTGACCCCTACATCCGGCTGCCGCATCAGATGCGCAATTTCATGGAATTCTGCGTGATGTTTGGCGATCTGAAGGGCGAAGGCGAAGAGGCTTCAGTTCACCTGATTACCTGGAATGAGGCTGATTTTCTTGAACGCTCGGAAGAAAGCTTCAAAGAAATGCGCGATGCCCTCGAAGAAATCGGCATCCGCCTGACCTGGGAATTCCGGCAGTTTCACGACCGTGTAATCATGACCGATAACGGCTGGAAAATCAATCTCGGCCGCGGCCTCGACATCTTCATGCCCCGCGAAAACCGCTACGACATCGGCAGCCTCAAACAGGAAAAGCGCCAGTGCAAAGCGACGGAGATAACGTTTTTTCCGAACGGCTAAACGGGGGGAAGCACAAGCGTACCGCCGGTGTTGGGCCTTTGTCCTTAATGGCACGCGGGTTTATCAGATTTGACCGGATTTATTTTAAGGGCAAGACCATTATTTCTAAACAAAAGTTCTCGTTTTGCGAACCAAGCTTCGTATATTATCGTTCTTTCTATGAAAATTCACCTGATTAAAGAGCAAACCATTTGGAGTTACGCGGAGGGTCACGCATCATCGAAACCAGCTTTTGCCAACTGGCTGCGAATCCTTCGCGCAGCTGACTGGGAACAACCGGAGGATATGGCACAAACATTTGGAGCTGCTGACCTTCTTGGCAAAGGCAGCAACCGGGTCGTTTTCAACATTGGCGGTAACAATCACAGATTAATCTGCAAATATACCTTTGGGGCAAAACAGGTTCATTTGTTCATTGCGTGGATAGGCACTCACGCTGAATACACGAAACTCTGCGACAATCAAGAACAATACACTGTGGCTCACTTTTAGACCTTTAGAATACATCTTATGGAAAGCCTGCAATACACGCTTATCAAATCACAGGAGCAATATTACCGGTACTGCAACATATTAGAAGAAATCGTTTTTTCTGATCAGTCCGAAGAAAGACAGGATGAGGTCGAACTCCTTACCCTGCTGATTGAGCACTACGATGCACAGCAGCGCGAATCACGCAGCGATGATCCTGTTACCCTCATCAAAGCCCTTATGCAGGAACACGGCCTTAGTCAGAACGACCTTGCTGCAATTGTGAACCGTTCCAAGGGTTACGTATCTGAAATTCTCAACCGCAAAAAAGCCCTGTCCAAAGAGGTGATCAGGATTCTTGCGGCGCATTTCAAAATTAGTCAGGAAGCTTTGAACAAGCCGTATGAGCTTGCGATGGAGGAGCAGGCGTTTCCGGGTTGACGGGGGGGCTTAGACCGCAGACGGCAGACCGCGGACCGCAGAAAAATGAACCTCAGGCCGGGATTCGCAACCCGAAACCCAAAAGCCCGTCACGAAAGCGCCCCGGTTGGGGCGCAAGCTTTGTAGCACAAAAAACAGCCAGGCCACCCTAACTCAACCCGGCGCGGCCCGCCGCGACGCTTGCCCTACCCGGCACCCTGTCATCCTGAGCGAAGCCGAAGCGCAGCGGAGGCGTAGTCGAAGGATCCCGCAGCCAAGGCCCCGAAACCACAAACCACACCGAAACCAAAAGCCCCTCTCCTGAAGACCATCTCAATCAGGCCTCGTGGTTTTTTTCAGGAGAGGGGGTGGGGTGAGGTCTGCCGAAAAAACTGCTCCCGCAAGCTGTGAAGCGTTCGATAGGTCATTTGCGGGCTTGCGGAATGGCTGCGGGAAATGATTCAGGCTTTTACTTCGGAGCGCGCCAGATTAGAATCAGGCTGATAAACAGAAACAGCAGGTGCGGGGCGGCGGCGGCCCAGAGAGGATCGAGCTGACCGCTTGCCCCGAAGGGTTCGATGATTTTCATGATGATGA
>NZ_JAIUMX010000061.1:0-20879 GCF_022565315.1 Cyclonatronum sp.
GCGAGCAGGCACAGAACCAAAAAGGTACCGCCTAAAATAGAAGTTGACTTCGACAGGAAGTCGGCCGTGCGGCGGGCTCCCACCATATTGCCGGCACCACCGCCAACGTTACCGGCCATTCCGCCGGAAAGTCCGCCACCCTGACCGCTTTGCAGCAGGATAACAATAATCAGTACGACACAGATGATGGCAATCAGAACGATTGTAATAGAATAGAGCATAATCAGTATGGAACAACGGGTGAAGTTGGAGTGTAGCTTGGAAAAATACGTATAAGCGCTTTCTGTATCAACATCTGATTATCCTCTTATTTTCACCGGACTTTATCCTACTGCATCCTACCGCAGGCCGGAAATCTTTAAGTATCTTTCAAACGAAGTCTTCCCCATTAACTGCCAAACCCGAGGTGTTTACCGATGGATATTGCCCGATTCCGGGATTTTTGCCTTGCTTTCCCTCATGCGGAAGAATCGCTGCCTTTCGATGAAAATGCCCTCGTATTTAAGGTGATGGGCAAAATCTTCGCCATAACCGATATTGAAAAATGGGATATGGTTATCGTAAAGTGCGACCCGGCTGAGGCCGTTGAGCTGCGCGAAACCTATGATTTTGTGCAGCCCGGCTACCACATGAGTAAAAAACACTGGAACAGCATCATGATTGTGCCGGAGCTGCCCGACCCCCTGCTCCGAAAATGGGTGCAGGACAGCTACGACCTCGTAGTCGCTTCTCTGCCGGCCAAAACCCGCAGGCTGATGCAGCAGGGTAACGAATGAGGAGGCCTCAATCTGCCCGGGGGCACATCATCCTGTAAAAAGATTTCCTCAGCCTAACTCAACAATCGTGCAGCCCGGGCCGCCCTGCTCCCAGGGGGCAAACTCAAACTTGCTCACTTCCTTCCGTTTGGCCAGCTGCTCATGCACGATTTTTTTGAGGACGCCGTCCCCTTTTCCGTGTATGATTTCAATGCGCCGAAGGCTTGAAGCGCTCACGCGGTCGAGGTAGTGCATCAGCTCTGAGCCTGCCTGCTCGCCGCGGAAACCCCGTATATCGAGCGTAGCCGGCACGGGCACCGGGGTAAAGTCATCATCAGCCGTGCTGAAAACCGGCTCCCTTTTCTGCTCTTTGGGCTTTTGGGTTTTAACCAGGTTCTTGTATTTGGTTTTCAGGCGCAGGCCGTTTACATCAACAACTGCCTGATTGCCGTTCACCTCGATCAGCTCGCCGGTGGCATTGCTGTCGCTCAGGCGCACGGTATCGCCCGGCTTTGGCGGACTCGCATCGACGGCATCCGGCAGCCTGCCCTTCCGTCGGGCGGAGGTCTGCTCAAGGTCGGCCTCTACGGCCTGCCGGTGCTGATTTACCTCCGCACGGATCTGCTTGATTTTTTCCTTGTCGGTTCCGGCCTCATACACCTTTTGTATGGCCTCCTCAATACGGGCGTTGGCAGACTGCATGATTTCGCGGGCATCCGTCAGGGCTTTTTCCCGAAGCTTATCCCGCTCGGCGGTCAGTGTTTTGAGGCGCTGCTCGTAATCGCGCATGAGCTTCTCTGCCTTTACCTGCTCCCGCAGCGTTTTGGAGCGGATGTCGCCCGCCTCCTGCGCTTTTTCTTCCATCTCCGTAATGAGCGATTCCAGCCTGTTTTTAGAATCCCCGACGAGTTCACGCGCCCTTTTCAGCAGATCCGGTGAAAGCCCGAGGCGCTCACTCATCTCAAAAGCATAGCTGCTGCCAGGCACGCCTTTTCGGAAGCGGTAGGTTGGGGTGAGGCGGTTCCGGTCGAACTCCATCGACGCATTCACAAAACCGCGATAGTTGTGCGCAAAAACTTTTAGGTTACCATGATGGGTCGTGGCCAGAATCATGCATCCCCGCTGATGCAGAATTTCCAGAAAAGCCTGAAACAGCGCAACGCCCTCTTCAGGGTCGGTGCCGGTGCCGGCTTCATCCACCAAAACAAGGCTTCCCGCATCAGCGCCCTTCAGGGTTTCGCGCATCCATGCCAGCCGGCTGGAAAAAGTGCTCAGGTCGTTATCAATCGACTGCTCATCCCCCATATCGAGCCACAGCCCGCTGAAAAGCGGCAGCGTTGAGGTGTCATCGGCCGGGATGGCGAAACCGGACTGCGCCATCATCGAAAGCAGGGCAGCGGTTTTGAGGCTCACGGATTTCCCGCCGGCATTTGGACCGGTAATAATAACGCCCTTCTCGTCGGGTTCGAGCTTCATGTTCAGCGGCACGATTTCCTCCCGCTGCTCTTTGGGCAGGCGGCGGTTGCGCAGCATCAGCACGGGGTTGCGCGCATTTTGCAGAGAAAGCTGATGCTTTGCGCCAACCGAAGGGATGCTGCACCCTAACGACAGCGACAGGCGCGCGGTGGCAAGCAGCAGGTCGAAGCGGCCGATCTGCGCGGCATTGCTCAGCAGGTGCTCATGTTTAAGCCCGATGGCGGCTGTGAGCTCCATAAGGATGCGCTCAATTTCAGCACGTTCCTGCTGTTCGAGCTCCCTGATGTCATTATTAATATGCAGCGTTTCGGTTGGCTCGAGATACACCGTTTGCCCGGTGGCAGAAACATCCTGTACAAATCCGCTGATTTTGCGCTTGTGCTCGGCTCGTACCGGCAGCACCATGCGCCCGTTGCGGATGGTAGCCTCAAACTCGGCAAGGTAGCCGTCTTTACTCATCTGCCGGATGATGCGGTCGATGGCCGACCGAAGCTCATTGCGCCGGCTTCCGAGACTCTTGCGGATCTGCCGCAGCGCGGGGGAGGCATTGTCTTTCACGCTGCCATGCTCGGTTATCACCTCGCCGATTTCCCTTTCAACTTCTTTGAGGGGTATAATCTGTTGAGAAAGCTGGCTCAGTAAAGGATGTGTTTCGTTTTTGGCCCGCAGATAATTCTGAAGCAGCCGGCAGGTGATGCAGAACTGTCGTATCTGATGCAGCTGCTCGGGGCTGAGCAGGGCTCTTTTTACACGCGATCTTTTTGCGGATTCCCGAATATCAAACGGATGCTCGAAAGGCACTTCGCTTTCAAACTGAAGCACATCCATGAGTTCACGCAAGAGTGAAAGCTTATGAACCACAATACTTTCTACGGATACAGGCTTCAGGTTTTCGAGCTCCTCCTGCCCCATCACAGAGCGCAGATAAACGGAGGCAGCCTCAAGTACGGCCGTGTAGCCGAGTTTTTCGGAGGCTGATTGCGGAAAAATTTTCATGTGATAATTGGGATGTGAGCTAAGCAGGATCAAAGCCCGCAAATAGAATTTAAGAAAAGAAACGCCGGCAGGAATTATCCTCTCAGAACAAAATTGAACCTCAAAAACACCGGTGATTATAAAATAGTGCGGTTTTCAGCATATCTGACTGAATTTATAAAGCAATGGGTTTTCTGAACATCAGAATTTGAGAAAACAAAACCGGAAGCTATGGTTTTTCTGAATAAAAAGACTTCTTACGCAAATGGAGTGATGGCGTGAAATGCAAACAGGGTATTGTAAAGCAAAATAAAATTACAATTGCAAAAAGAGGGTTCAACAAAAGAGCGCTAATCTCAGAAAATTATTTGCTGAAACGTTAATTTGAAGTGTAGAACGGAAGATATTGGGCACAAATTGAAAGTCATTTTATGAGGTGTTTGCGTAAATGGATAAATAAATTAAGGGTGAAAGAACATATCAGCTTAATAGCGTTAAGCAAACTCAGTAAATGTTCAGCCGGGAATTGGTACAGCAGTAAGTCAGCCGGCTTTGAGGGTATGAAATTGGTTGGCATATAAAAAAGGAACAATCGGGCCCTAACAAACCGGAAGATGTAAAACTAAAACAAGCTGCCAGGGTAATTGCCGGCAAAACTAAATTTCTAACCAATTGAAATTATTGAGCTTGTTTTTTACTGATACGGGGTAATTACGAAGGGATGCAGTGAAAACAAAAATTCTCATTTTGCATTTACAAGTATAAACTTATATTAAGTGTGCCTGTTTTGGCAGCTTAAAGCTGGTTTAAGCTGCCAATAACAGCTCTTAAGTATTTGTTAATGTTAAATACGGACAAGTGCCTAAGGGCAGGGCGTAAGAGCTATACATGGTCAATCTATCCTTTAAAAATCACGAATACCTATGAATAACTTTCACTATACATTTAGAGCCTTGGCTTGTTCAGCAATGGTGATACTCTGTATGATGTGGCTTACACCTGCTGCTGTAGCACAGGTAAACGAGGTGGGCAGCACATCGCAACAGGACGTCATCAGACAAGCCTTTGCCAGTTCTGGTATAAGCATGCAGGTTTTCGAAAGAGAGTTTACCGCGGCTGAACGTTCGCTGGTAGCTGCATCTCTTGAAAGCAAATCTTTATATGACGCAAACGAGTCTTTGATGAATCGTTTTTTCGCATTTGTACAAGAGAATCAGCTTAGGGCTGATAATCCTGCAAGATCTCTTACAGGCGTCCTGTTAGAAGAGAGTTTTACTGATGAAGCTTTTCCTCCCAACGGTTGGTCAACGGCTTTTCTTGAGGGCACTGAGAATGCCTTTCAGTGGACCAGAAATACTTTACAGTCAAATACCCCGCCTGCAAGTGCGCATAGAAGATACAGTGCGGCAGGAAGCGGCTTCCAGGATGATTGGCTTGTAACTCCTGCTATTTCTTTGCCTGCAGGCGAAAATGCAACGATCAGCTATTTTGATCGGGCTCAGTTTATGTCATTTTATGATTACACGGGACTTTGGGTTTCTACTGGTAGTTGTGACCCTGCAGATGGTGAATTTGTTGAAATCGCTGAAACCAACGATATGATCAATCTTTCTTGGAGACAGGTAGATTTCGAACTTACAGAGTATGCAGGTCAAACAATCTGCCTTGCGTTTCGCTATTCAGGTCAAGATGCCCACAGTGTTTGGATTGATGATGTTGTAGTAGCTTTTGGCGATCCTGCTCTTCCTCCTGTGGCAGTTGTTAACCCAGCAAGTTTCGATGTAGAATCAACAGTAGGTGATACTGAATCTCGTATGTTCACCATCTCAAACGAAGGTGAAGAAGATTTGGAGTTTTTACTTGGTGTAACTTATTTCGATGCAGCATCAAGAAGGGACATAACTCCTGTAGAATTTACATACGAAAGCCGTGGTGAGGTCATTCGCTCTTCAACAGCAGCTATCGAAAACCCGTTTGCTTCGGTTATGGCATTCGGCGACAACGATATGATTTCATTCGAAGAGAGCGAGGGTTTTGTACCTGGTTTTATAAACGAGCAGAATGGCTGGACTACGTTCAGTTCTAATTTAACTCAGCCCGCTATAAGCCCTGCCCGTGCAACGGATGGTGTCTGGTCTCTTGAGTTAGCAAAAGAGCCGGACGTAACCGGTAGTATTGGTGCATTTAGCCCATTGTTTTCTTTGGAAACTGGTATTGCATTAATCGAACAGGATATCTTCATTGAAGCTTTGGGTGGTTCTGATTATGATGTAATACTACAGGCTCCATCTCAAGCTCTTCTTGCTGCTCGCGTAAAGTTTTTTTGGCAGGGTGGAATAAGAGTTTTAGATAACCCTGCAGGAAGTACTGTTTTCGTTCAAACAGGGGTGCCTTTTCCTGTTGATGAGTGGTTCACATTGGGTATTAAATTAAACTCTTTCGACGAATCTGTTGAATACTATCTGAATGGCGAGCTTTTTTACACCGGAAATATGTTCGGAGCTTCTACGATTGAACAGATAATTTATCTGCATGATAATTTCAATGAAGGTGAAGCCGGTTACGTAGATAACGTAAGGCTAACTGAATTTGAAGGTCCTATACAATGGCTTTCAGCTGATATTACATCCGGAACAATAACAGGTGGTTCCTCCGAGACCATTATGCTATCTTTTGATACGTCAATTGATGTTGGTTCTTATGCAGCTGATTTAATTGTTTTGAGCAATGATCCGGAAAACAGCGCAATTAATGTACCAATACTTTACACACTCAGTGATGCCCCTGTTGATCCTATTGAGGGTGAAATTGTAATCAATGGTACCTTTGACAATGGTCTCAACAGCTGGACACCCTATGTTGCTGATTTTGCAGGCGTAAACGCTGATTTCAGTGTTGTTGACGGCGAAGCAGCTATCACAAACATGACCGGACCAACAAATGAAGTTTGGTTTGTACAGCTCAATCAGGTTTTCACCCAGGAGCAGATAGCTGAGCTTGAAGTTGGTGAAACATATATTGCCAGCTTCGATGCCCGCTCCAGTGTTGACGGACGTCAGCTTCGTTTCTACTTCGGTGAGGATGGCGGTGGTTTTGTACCTGTTAATATCACCGACTTCAACCTGACCACAAGTATGGAAACATATCAGGTCATTTTTGAAGTAACAAACACTTTCGGTGCAATGAAGCTCGGCTTCGAAATGGGTCTGAGCAATGCAGATGTATTCCTTGACAATGTGTCTCTCATGTTGGCTCCGGAATCTGAAACCGATCCGATTGCCGGTGTGAGCCCTGATTCAATCGAATTCGATCTTGGCATCGGTGAATCAGCTACTTCAGTTCTGGAAGTACTTAACCTGGCCGGAATGGGCGCTGATGACCTCGAATTCAGCATCGCTGTCGAAAATGCAGCTGCCCGTAACTACTCAAGCGGTGTGCGCACACAGTTTGCTACCGTTCAGGGTGCAGACCGTGCCTCCGGCGCTGTAACACCTGCCGGTACTATTGATGCAGTAGTAGCCCATAATGCTGCGCTGATGGCCATCGATGAATTCAGTGAAGGTTTTGCTGATATCGAAACCCTTCCTGCTGACGGCTGGTCGCTGCAAAACCTAAGCACACCGGTGGGTACAACTACCTGGTTCCAGGGAAATCCAGCGGTCTTTCCTGCGTTCAGCGGTGAAGAAACACATTACATTGGTGCCAACTTTAACAGCACAACTGGCAGCAACACTATCAATACATGGCTGCTAACCCCGGAAGTTACCCTGCAGAACGGAACTGAACTTCGTTTCTACACCCGTTCCACCGGTGGCAATTTCCCGGATCGCCTTGAAGTGCGCCTCAGTACAGCCGGCGGCAGTACCAATGCCGGTACAGACCCTGCCAGCACAGGTGATTTCACAACCCTCATGTTAACAGTTAATCCGGATCTTGTAACAGGTCCAAATGGTTATCCTGATGAGTGGACTGAATTTGTGGCTACGGTAGAAGGTTTGGATGCTGCCACAACAGGTCGCTTCGGCTTACGCTACTTTGTTACAAGCGGCGGACCTGCCGGCGACAATTCAGATTACATCGGTATTGATGAAGTTCGTGTTGTACAGCCCGAAAACGGTGAAACGCCGGAACCGCTGGTAGTTGACCCCACAAGCGGCAGTGTTTCTGCCGGTGGTTCTGCCATGGTTAACGTAACGGCAAACACACAGGGCCTCATGGTTGGCTCCTATGGCTACAACCTGCTCATCACCAGCAACGACCCCGCTAACGGCCTTATCACCGTTCCGGTAACCGTTGATGTTAATGATGACAGCTTTGCTCAGGTACAGGTTATTCACAACGCAGCTGATCCTGCACTCGCAGAAGTTGATGTATATGTGAATGGCGGTCTGTTTGCTACGAACTTCCCGTTCCGCGGCGCAACCGAATACCTCACTGTTCCGGCCAATGTTGAGCTTACCCTCGAAATTATGGCACCGGGCGGAAGTGAAGCTCTGCTTTCACTCTCCGTAGTTCCTGAAGCTGATGAAAGCTATGCTGTTATTGCACAGGGTGTGGCTGATCCTGACGGATTTGCACCAAACCCGGACGGTCTCGAAATCGGTGCTGAGCTTGTTGTTCTGACGGATCGTCAGGCTACCGGCGGCGGCGATACCTTCGATTTATATGTGTTCCACGGTGCTACTGATGCTCCTGCTGTTGACGTATTCGTACGTGAACTCGGTACAAACATTCTGACAGGCGTACCTTACGGTACCGGTTCCGGCTACTTTAGTGTAGATCCGGGTGTGTATGTGATTGAAATCAGACCGGCCGGTTCAACAACTCCGGTTGCTGCATTCATCGCAGATGTAACCGGATTCGGCGGCCTTTCCGCAGGTATTCTTGCTTCAGGTTTCCTCAACCCTGATCAGGGTGAGGCCTTTGGCCTGCTCGTAGCTCTGGAAACCGGCGATACCGCATTCATACCCGGTACAACAGGTCCTTCTCTGCTTATTACACCGTCTGCCTTTGCCTTTGGCGAAGTTGCAGAAGGTTTCTTCGCAGAGCAGATGGTGACCTTCACCAATGCAGGTACCTCTAACCTCATAATTTTTGATGCTACCACCGATAATGATGCATTCAGCATTGATTTCGGCGACGTAGAAATCGTTTCTCCGGGCGGAACCAGAACTTTCACGGTTACTTTCTCTCCTGATGTAGCCGGAGAGTACAGTGGTGATCTCCTCGTTGAAACAAATGACCCGGCAGGTGTGAAAACAGCCGCGCTTACGGGTACAGGTGTATTTGGTGCCAGCGTTGTCTTCGATCCGTCTGAGATCGTAGCTGAACTTGCTGCCAATACTTCTGACACCTTTGAGCTTACCATTACCAATGAAGGTAACGGCGCGCTTGAGTTCGCTTTCCCTGATTACATCATGGAGCGTATTCTTGACGGTACCGACACCCGTTTTGATGCTGTTCGCCAGCGTATGATGGTGCAGGTTCGTTCTGCTTTCGAAAACACCGAAGAGCAAATGAATGCAAACCTGCAGCGTTTCATGATGCATGAAGCCGGTATTGAAACAGCAGCGCCGCAAAGATCAGCAGTTCAGCAGTCTGGCATGGCCTCAGGTCTGAACAGTGGCGGATTCCTTATAGAGTTCGACCAGCTTTCGCTTCCGGGCGGAAACTTTATTACCGTTGCAGAGGGTCTGAACGGAGAGCTTACATCAGTTGTACCAGACTTCGTGATCAATTCCGCTCAAGGCGCAACATGGGCATCTGACTTTGCCCTGCTTTTCACAACAGTTGCACTTGCTCCTGGCGTAACGGTTGACCCGGCTACAGTAGCACTGCAAGTTGGCGGATTCAACAATTACGGAGCTTCTCCTCGTATTGACTGGACAGGAGGAACAAGCGGTGCACCCGGTACACCGGTTAACGTACCTGTTGCTATCCCAACACCACTTGATGTTTCAGGCCTGTTCGTTTCTATCGGAAACGGCTGGACTATTTCAGCAGGCGGCGTATGGAGTGGTACTATTGAGCTGGTTGGCGTATCAGCCGGTGCTGACTTTATCACAGAAGTAGTACCTGCTTTCGGTGTAGTAGCTCCTGGTGATTCAGAAACCATTACACTTACGCTTGATGCTGCCGGCCTTATCGGTGGTGTTTACACAGGTGTTCTTGGTGTACTCACCAACGACCCGGCAAACCCTGAAGTAGCTATCCCAGCCACGCTTACTGTATTTGGTGAACCGATTGCAGATGTAGATCCGGCTGAACTTGACTTTGGTTCTGTATTCGTTGGTAACTCTGTTACTGACGGCGTATTGTTAACCAATACAGGTTCAGATGTTCTTCTTGTATCTGGCTTTTCTACCGACAGTGAAGAGTTTGTGGTAAGCTCGCAGGAATTAGAACTTGAAGCGGGTGAGAGTGTTGTCATTAACATCTCTTTCGCGCCTGAATCAGACGGTAATAAGTCTGCAATGCTTACCATTGAAAGCAACGCTTCTAATGGTGATGTTACTGTTGCACTTTCTGGAGTGGGCTCAAATGCTGGTATTTTAAGCTTTGATCCGAGCTCTTTCTCCGTGACTGTTGAGCAAGGTGCAACAAGTACAGCTACGCTTCTGCTCACCAACGAGGGAGAATCTGATCTGGAGTTCAACATTGGTACTTCCAATACCGTAGCTCCGACTTCCGGACGCAGCGTTCTGGTGAGGAACGAGCGCTCCGCTCAGGCTATTGACCAAGTTTCATCATTGTCAAACAGTATGAGAATAAGTGGAAGCAATGCAACTCTGCAATCGGCTGCGCCTGGCTGGCATGCAGTTCGCCAAACCATGCCTTCTGTTCTGAATAGCGAAACCGAAATCATTTGGAATCAGCAGAACAATGGTACTGGCGGTGGTGTGTCTGACTTCTTCCAGCCATTGGGAAGCGGAGCTTACTCTGCTGATGACTTCCTCCTCGAGGAAGGAGCAAATCTCCAGGTCATTACAGCTTATGGATTTGTTGGCCCGGCCGATGGTGTACCCATTACCACGGGTGCAAATGGTGTCGGAATATTCATTTATCCTGACAACAATGGCCTTCCAGCCGGACACCCGCAGGATGGACAAAACAGCCATGTGTTCTCCTTCACAGGTGGCTTTAATTCTGCCGGCCTCACCATCATTGAAGAGGCTGCAGGGGCTATTTTCACCGATATAGTTTTGGATATTGAAGCAGCGACAGGTTCAGCTCTAAACTTGCCAGCCGGTACCTACTGGATAATGGTATTTGTTGACACTAATGGTCAGCTTGGCGGGCCAGCTCGCTGGAACTGGTCTCAGGGTGAGCCAAATCTCAACAGTGGTCAGCTTATTGATCCGGGTGGGTTGTTTGGAGCCAATACCAACTGGCAGTCATGGGCAGGTATTACAAATGGCGACTGGAGCGACCTTGCCTTTATGATTGAAGGAAACTTCGGTTCTTTTGTTGATACCGATCCTGCACAGGGTGTAATTGCACCCGGTGGCTCAGTTGAAGTTGTAGTCACTTTTGATGCAACAGATCTGGAGCCTGGTGACTATTTCGCCAACATCAACATCACAACCAATTCCCCGATTACACCGTCAGCAACCATTCCCGTGGCTATGACTGTTGAAGAGGGAGCAGGTCAGCCCTCTGAACTCGTTACCTTCCAGGTTGATATGAGCGTTCAGAGTTCACTCGGTAACTTCAACCCGGGTGTTGGTGATGAAGTGTTCGTACTTGGCAGCTTCAACGACTGGTCTGTTGTTTCAGGAAACGACATGGAAGACAGCGGCGAAATGGTGTACACCTACACCGTAGAACTCTTCGGTGAAGCCGGTACCCTTTATGAGTACAAGTACTTCATCCTTGCCGGCGACGGCCGTGAACTGCCTAACGGTGGTTGGGAATTTGATTCAGTAGGTGAGGGTGGAAGCACCAACCGCCAGGTATTCCTGACTGGTGATGACCAAACCCTGCCTGTTGTATTCTTCAACAACCAGGACGCTGTAAATGTTGAGCCTGAGTTTGACATGCCGACCGAGTTCGCTCTCAATCAGAACTACCCGAACCCGTTCAACCCCACAACCAATATCGTTTATGCTCTGCCGGAAGCTTCTGAGGTAACCCTCGAAGTGTTCAACCTGCAGGGTCAGCGTGTGGCGGTTCTGGTTCGCGGTCAGCAAACAGCCGGTTTCCATACCGTTAACTTCGATGCATCCCGCCTTGCTTCAGGTATGTACCTGTACCGTCTGCAGGCTGGTAACTTCGTACAAACTCAGAAAATGATGCTTGTGAAATAATTCACAGCTGCATCTGTCCCGGCTTAGCAAATGAGGGGAACTGCAAACCTGCAGTTTCCCCTCCTGCTGCCCGAGCCGGCACTGCGTTTTACCTGAAAGCCCGGTTTCCTTTGCGGAAGCCGGGCTTTCTTTTTGTACCTTTCTCTTTTGTACAAGTAAAACAACAGCTCATAAAGACACGGCCCAATCAGCAGCTGATTCCTGAACTATTACCATCCACAAATAATAAAATCCATGAAATCTGCTTTACGATCTGCTACAGCCCTTTTTCTGTTCACTTTTAGTATGGCTTTCTATACGGGCGCGAATGCACAGTTCACAACGCCCAATCAGAACCTCACCCTCACCTTGTCTGATCTTGTCGAAATTTCCGGCGGTGCTGTTACGGAAGATGAAAACGGGTTTTTGATTAATGCCGAAATTACTATAGCCGAAACCGACCGCCTTCACATTTTGGAGCCGGCCGAAGTACGGGTAGCGCAGGCTGTCCGAATCGTGGTTCAGGGCGGCTTCCGGGCTGAACCTGCTTTCGGCACCGTAACCTTTACTGCTGCCGATACAAGCAGCACAGCCGCGAACTTCCGTGGGTTTCGTTTTGAAGATGCAGATCCGGCTGTATTCCGGAACATTACGGTAAAGTATGGGGGCGGCATTCAGCTGATAGGCACCCCGGCCGTTTTTGAAGACTGCGTGATGCGAAACAACGGCTTCTCAAACGTCACGGCGGCCATCACCTACAGCGGATCAAGTCCGGTTATTAACCGATGCGATTTTATTGATAATGTCCGCTCAGCTATTGGTTCCGGCGCAAATGTTACCGGTGCCCCGCAAATCACCAACAGCCGCTTCCTGCGGAACGTGACCGATAACACCAACCGCCCGCAAATCAACCTCGGTCCGGGCATCGCCGGTGATACCCTCCGAATTGAAAACAATATCATCGAAGGCTTCAACAACAACTCCGGCGGTATCGGCCTGAGCAACCTGCTCGGCGGAGGCGTAACCGTTGCATCGATCCGTAATAACGTGATCACCGGCAACCGCTTTGGCATCACGCAAATCGGAAACAATATCTCAACGGTGATTGAGGGCAACATCATCTCCGATAACAACATCCAAAACAACCCCATGCTGGGTGGCAGCGGGCTCAACTTCCTGGCTATGGAGCCCACCAACACCTCGCGCGTGCGCCGGAACATCATCTCCGGCAACCTTTGGGGCGTAACAACGCAGCTGGGCAGTGCGCAGGCCGTGCAGGGTCCGCAGCCTGATTTTGGCACGGCCGAAGATCCTGGCGGCAACGTCTTTTTCGGTAACGGAAATAATGATGCGCTTTTTGCCTTCTACAACAATACAATGATGGAGCTCACCGCCATCGGAAACTACTGGGGCGACAACAGTGCGGAATTCGCAGAGAGCGTCATCTTTCATCAGCCGGACGATGCCTCGCTGGGTCTTGTGGTTTTTGAGCCCATCCTGGAGCTGCAGCCAGAATTCGGATTCTTCGCCTTTTTTGCCCATGACAACCCCGGCTTAACTGAAGACGTGATCGCCGAAATTGATCCGGAGACCGCTACCATAACCGCGGTGCTGCCGATTGGCACAAGCCTAAGCGCGCTCATCCCGAGCGTTGCCGTGCCGCTCGGCGTTGAAGGTGCACCTGAAGCCGGTCAGAGTTTAAATTTTTCTGAACCGGTCAGCTTCACGCTGAGTACCCCGCATGGCGAAGAGCAAAGCTGGACGGCCGACATCACAACCGCTTCCGCAACCGTTTTCCTGCAGTTTGCCCATTTCTCGGCCGACCCGGCACTGGAAACCGTGGCCCTATTTGTAGATGATGAACTTATTGAAGAAAACTTCAGCTATCAGACTGCCACGGATTATTTTGAGTTTAACGCCGCATCAACTGAAATTACAATTGAGCTTAGGGAGGGTGAATCTATACTTTTTTCAGAATCCCTGCCGCTTGAACAGTTTGGTTTTGATGGCACCATTGTTTTCACGGGTGTAGCTGATCCTGATGCATTTGATCCAAACCCCGACGGCACTGATATTTCGCTTCGGGCGGTCGTTTTTCGGAGAGACATCATCCCTGTGAACGAGTATTGGGCAGAGTACAGAATCCTGCACGCGGTAACCAATGCCCCGGCGGTGAGCCTGGTTGTGCAACCCGGCGAACTGACTCTGGGTTTCGCAGCTTATGCCGAAGAAGCAGAATTTTCAATACCAATTTTTGAGGAATTGGAGGCAGATTTACTCGAGTTGCGCACCGCAGACGGAGAAACCAGCATTGCTGTTTACAATCTGATCACGGAAGAGCTGCCCGCCAACTTCTTTTTTGTAATATCCGGTTTTGCAGATAACCCCGAACTTGGCATACTCGATGCCGAAACCGGAACTTTTACCCCGCTCATGCGGGCAACGAACCTGCCCGGCATAGAGCAACCGCACACTTTCACACTTGAGCAAAACTATCCGAACCCGTTCAACCCGGCTACAAATATCCGCTTCAGTTTGGCTGAAAGCGGCGATGCTGTGCTCACGGTATATAACATTCAGGGGCAGCGGGTAGCGACGCTTGTTAACGGCAGCCTGCCTGCCGGGCAGCACACCGTAAGGTTTGACGCCTCTGCCCTCGCAAGCGGACTCTACCTCACACGGCTCCGGGCGGGAAATGAAACACAGTTAATTAAGATGATGCTTGTAAAATAATCTCTGCATATAGCGTATAAACGCGGTTTTTGATTTATTGAAGAGCTGCAATGCAGGCTCAGAAGGTGCAGTGTGAGCCAACGGCTTCACGGCCTTCTGAGCCTTTTTTGTTACAGCATCAATCAATCAATCAATCAATCAAATCAAACTTAAAACTAAACCATGATGACACATAAAATTGGTACCGTATGCATAGGGCTCATAATGGTGGCTGCGCTTTTCTTACTCAGCACACCTTTGCTGCACGCGCAGCAGCCTGCTGAAACACAGGTTTTTCATCCTGAAACCGGCGAACCCGTTCCGGCCTTCCGGGGAGATGCCTCCCTGCTCCAAAACTGGCTCGAAACATCTGAGCAGCAGGCTCAGCTGCAAAACGAAAACGGCCTTGAGCTGTCTTCATTTATTCCCGGCGGCACAAGCCGTACAGGGTTTATTGCCGGCGACTTCGCCTATTTTGGCGACGGCCCCTCCTTTGTTGCAGTCGATCTCACAAACCCGCAGTCGCCCGTTGCACGGGGTAACTTCGCTTTCCCGGGGCTGATCAGCGAGATTGTGGTGGAAGGCGACCTGGCCTTCGTTGCCGTCAGAAATCCCGGCGGCGGCCTTTTTATACTCGACATCTCCGATAAAGACAATCCGCAGCTCACCGGCTCATTTACCCCTCGTGCCGGATTTACGGTAGAAGCTTTAGGAAACCAAGCCTTTATAGGCCATGGCACACAAGGATTTACCCGTGTTGATGTATCAAACCCTCAAGCACCGGAAGCAATCCAATACATTACAGCCGGTGGCTCAGCCAACGGAATGGCGGTGGATGAAAACTTCCTCTATGTTGCTTTTGGCGCACCGGGTTTCCGGATATACGACATCACTTCAACGGAGGAAACACCCCTGCTTTCCACAACGGATGTCGGCGGGTTCGTAAACAACCTCGCCATTGTGGGCGATGTCCTTTATGTATCGTCGGCTGCCGGCTTTTTGATTTATGATGTAAGCGACCGTACTGCCCCGGTTCAGCTCGGTGCCTATACTGCTGCCGGAGGAGTATTTGGGGCAAGCGTGGTGGATGGCTTCGCCTACCTATCGGGTTCTTTTGGTCTGCGCATCCTCGATGTATCGAACCCGGCTTCCATTTCGGTAGTGAGCGCTTCAACCCCGAATGTGCAGTCATCGCTTGATACCTTTTCTGACGGTAACCTCGCCGTGGTTTCAAGCCGCTTTTTCGGGCTCAACGTGGTGGATGTAAGCACGCCCTCAGCGCCGGTGCTCAACGGGCTGGTTGATAACCTCGGCTTTGCGTACAAAGTAGCGCTTGAAAACGGAATACTGTATGTGATGGATATCGCCGGCAAACTCACCATTTTTGATGCCGCCAATCCGTTAGCCCCCGTTTTCCTTTCCCGGATTTTTACCACGCAGAATTCCGAAAACATCTCGGTTTCCGACGGCCTGGTTTACATTGTGGATTCAGATGGAGGCTCGGGCCGCATCACCCTCATAGATGCCCGCAACCCTGCCGCGCCGCAGATTCTGGAAGTGATCCCCACCTCGTCCCAAAGCTTCGGCGTTGACGTAACCGCCGACCGTGCCTACACGGCTTCCGGTTTTGGCGGGCTGCGCGTGTACACCCGCGATGCCGAAAGCGGCGCGGTTTCGCTCATTTCAACCCTGCCGACCGGCAACAACGCCTATTATGTGCGCCAAAAAGACGACCTTGCGTTGATTGCCAATTTTGGCGCCGGCCTTTTCGTAGCCGATATTTCGGATGAAGAAAACCCCGTTCAGGCTTCTGCCGTAGTAACGGGTCAGCTCGTGCAGTCGCTCGATTTCAGACCCGGTGAGCCTTTTGCCGTGCTGGCCGACGGCAACAACGGCCTGACCGTTGTGAACCTCACGGACCCGACCGCGCCTGTAAACGAAGGCAGTTTCTCTGTTGCCAACAACGGCCGCGATGTGCGCATACAGCAGGATTTTGTGTACGCCGCCGCTGAATTTTTCGGCGTACGGCAGTTTGAGGGCAGCAACCTCACAAGCCTCACCGAAATTGCGTCGTTTTCAACGATAGATCGTGTTACCGGTTTATCGGTGGAAGGCGGCCTGCTTGCCGCTGCCGGTGCCGAAGGCGGCCTGTACCTGTTCTCGATTCCTTTTTCGGATGCGCCCGGCCCTGATCCTGATCCGGCATTTGTGCAGCTGATTCACTCCGCCGCCGATCCCGCCGCCGCGCTCGTCGATATTTTTGTGAATGATGCCCTCGTGGAATCTGCCTTCCCCTTTGGTGCGGCCATCCCGGTATCTCCGGCACCATCAGGCGAACCGCAGCAGCTGCGTATTCAGCTTGCCGGCACCGACACCGTGATTCTCGAAGATACGGTTGAGTTCGAAGCCAACCGCACCTACAGCATGACGGTAACAGGCGTGGCCAACCCCGCTGACTTCGCCCAGAACCCGGGCGGCGCCGATATTTCGGTGAATCTTGCGGTGTCCATTTATCCGCTGCTCGTTGGCCCGGCCGACTTGCACGCCTACCTGCTGCACACCGTAACCGACGCCCCCGCCGTAGATGTGTACGCCAACGGCGCGCTCCTCATCGGCGGCCTCAGCTACGGTGAGCCCTCCCCTTTCACCGGCCTCAACGCTGAAACGGTGGAGCTCTCTCTAACCCTTGCCAGCACCGAAACAGAAGTAGCGCGCTTCACAGCTGACCTCAGTGCCTTTGAGGGAGAGTTTGTGGCCATTCAGGCCCGCGGCTTCCTCAACCCCGCCGAGAATCAGGATGGTCCGGCCTTTGAGCTTGTTGCGGTGCGCCCAAGCGGCGAAGTAGTGGTGTTCGATGCCGTTCCGGTATCCGTATTGCCGGAAACCCAGCTGCCCGCTGAGCTTTCGCTGGCCCAGAACTACCCGAACCCGTTCAACCCCGCAACCAGCATCCGGTTCAGCCTGCCCCAACAGCAGGATGTACGCCTTGAGGTCTTCAACATGCAGGGGCAGCGCGTAGCAGTGCTCGCCTCCGGCCGTTTCGCGGCAGGCACGCACACCGTCCGCTTCGACGCCTCTGCCCTCGCCTCCGGCCTCTACCTCTACCGCCTCAGCACCCCCGACGCATCCCTCATCCGCAAAATGATGCTGCTGAAATAAAAGCCGGTCATAAACCCGACACGGCACATCCCGAATCAACGTGTTTTCGGGGGATGCCTTTGCAGCTTTGAATCCAAAACCCGCACAGTCGCCGGCCTGTGCGGGTTTTGTTTTTTTGTGAAGGAATTATGGCAAATATTTTACCCTCAATACCGACCTCTTGGCATTTCGCCCGTTGTTTATTTTTTGGTGTGAATTCCGTGAGCATCGCAGTTTTTCGTGGCAGTGAACAATCCCAAACCTACGGCCGGGACCCGTGGTTTTTTTTGACCACACTGTGCTGAACACCACACGGAAAAAGCTCAAGAGCCGGCTTTGGCTCAAGATTAAACATTTCGGAACGATGAAACCCGAATGCCTGTCGAAAAATGAGATACTTAAATTATTATGAGCTATTTTGAAAGCCTAAATTGATAGACCATAACCAAATAAAGGAAGTACCGGAAGCGGAGGGAGTAAAACCAACTTGGCTGGGTAACAAATCCGAAAATAGCTGTTACACGGTAAATGGTTAAGCAATGAGCACATACCATCCGTGGCTTGAAATAACCTCTGAGATTCCGAAACGATTGAAGCTAAGGTCAAAAATTTATAGACAGAAAAATTGAATGACGAACGAGCAAACCATAGAACACAACCTGGTCAGGCAGTTAAAAGAGCTTAAATACACGCATCGGCCTGATATTTCTGACCGGCATACGCTCGAACAAAATTTTAAAATCAAATTTGAAGCGCTTAACCGTGTCCGTTTAACGGACAGTGAATTTCTGCGCTTGCGGGAAGAAATCATTGAACCTGATGTGTTTAAAGCATCCAAAAAGCTGCGGGAACAACAGTATTTCCAACGCGAAGACGGTAGGCCTCTGCATTACACTTTGGTGAACAACAAAGACTGGTGCAAAAACGACTTTGAAGTCATCAGTCAGTTGCGGATGAACACCGAAAACAGCAATCAGCGGTACGACATCATTTTGTTGATTAACGGCTTGCCGGTAGTTCAGGTTGAGCTGAAACGCCTGGACATTTCCCCGCGAAAAGCCATGCAGCAAATCGTGGACTACAAAAACGAACCGGGCAATGGCTATGGAAATTCACTGATGTGTTACATGCAGCTGTTCATCGTAAGCAACCGCTCAAACACCATCTATTTTGCCAATAACAAAAAGCAGCATTTCCAATTCAACGCAGATGAGCAGTTCTTGCCCATCTATCATCTGGCGGATGAAAAGAACAAAAAGATCAGGCACCTCGAAGATTTCGCAGACAGATTCCTGAAGAAATGTACCCTTGCTGAGATGATCAGTAAGTATATGGTAATGGTGGAAACGGAACAGAAATTACTGGTGATGCGTCCGTATCAGATATATGCGGTGAAAGCCATTGATGATTGTGTGAAGCAAAATCGTGGTAATGGTTTTATCTGGCATACCACAGGAAGCGGTAAAACACTAACCTCTTTTAAAGCCTCTACCCTGCTGAAAAGCAATCCGGAGATTGAAAAATGCCTGTTTGTAGTGGACAGGAAGGACCTCGACCGCCAAACCCGCGAAGAGTTTAATAAATTTCAGGAAGGCAGTGTTGAGGAAAACACAAATACCGAAGCCCTGGTAAGGCGTTTACTTTCTGCCGACTATGCCGACAAGGTAATTGTAACTACTATTCAAAAATTGGGTCTGGCTTTAGATGGCACGAACAAGAAAAAATATAAAGAGCGCCTGGAGCCGCTACGCGATAAACGCATGGTTTTTATCTTTGATGAGTGCCACCGTTCTCAGTTTGGTGAAAACCATAAAGCAATAAAAGAGTTCTTCCCCAACGCACAGCTTTTTGGATTTACCGGTACGCCCATTTTTGACGAAAACTCCACACAAAAAATCCGTGAAGACCAGTACGAAACCTACAAAACCACGGAAAGTATTTTTGAAAAGCAGCTGCATGCCTACACCATCACCCATGCCATAGAAGACCGCAACGTTCTTAAATTTCATATCGACTACTACAAGGGCGAAGGCTCGGTACAGGCAAAGCCCGGGGAAGCGATAGCACAGCAAGCCGTGGCAGAAGCAATTACCGGAAAGCATGATAAAGCTACCAACCAGCGAAAATTCAATGCGCTGCTCGCTACGGCTTCTATCAATAATGCCATTGGGTATTACCGTTTGTTCAAAGAACTGCAAAAGCAAAAAAAGGCGGAAAATCCTGATTATGTGCCTTTAAATATTGCCTGCGTGTTTTCGCCCCCTGCTGAGGGCAATAAAGACGTTCAGCAGATTCAGGAAGACCTGCCTCAGGAAAAGGAAGACAACAAGCAGAATCCTGAAGAAAAGAAGGCAGCGTTGATGGAGATTATTGCAGACTTCAATACCCGATACGGCACCAATCACGATATCAATAATTTTGACCTGTACTATCAGGATGTGCAAAGCCGTATCAAAAATCAGAAGTACAGCAACAAAGACTATCCGCGCAAAAACAAGATTGACATCACCATTGTGGTGGATATGCTGCTTACTGGTTTTGACAGCAAGTACCTGAACACCCTTTATGTAGACAAAAACCTGAAATACCACGGTCTTATTCAGGCTTTTTCGCGCACCAACCGTGTGCTGAACGATACCAAGCCTTACGGCAATATTCTGGATTTCCGTTCACAGCAGGATGCGGTGAACCAGGCTATAACCCTCTTTTCCGGCGAAGATGGCGGCAAGGCCAAAGAAATCTGGATGGTTGATCCTGCACCTGTGGTGATTGATAAATACCAGGAAGCGGTAGAAAAACTGGGCTACTTTATGCAGGAGCACAATCTGGTGAGTGAACCTGAAGAAGTGTACAACCTCAAGGGAGATGCAGCGCGCATTGCTTTCGTGAAAAACTTCAAAGAAGTGCAGCGCCTGAAAACACAGCTGGATCAGTACACCGATTTGAATGATGAACAGAAGGAAGAAATTGTGAAAATCTTGCCCAATGATACTTTTTTAGGGTTCCGAAGCTCTTATTTGGAAACCTCAAAGGCATTTAGGAAACGCTTAGAAAAAGAAGGCGAAAATGCACCGGACGATATTCAGCAGCTGGATTTTGAATTTGTGCTTTTTGCCTCTGCGGTGATTGATTACGACTACATTATGGGCCTGATTGCCGACAGTACCCAACAAAAGCCGAGTAAGCAGAAAATGACCAAGGCGCAGGTGATCAGCTTGCTGAAATCCAACGCCAACCTGATGGACGAAGAAGAAGACCTCACCGATTTTATTGACCAACTCGATTGGAGTAAGGGTTATACAGCCGACGAACTGAAGCAAAATTTTGAAATCTACAAAGCAGAGAAATATGATAAAGAACTGGCCGGCATTGCCCATAAACACGGCTTACGAACAGCAGAACTGAAAACCTTTGTAGAGAAAATCATGAACCGGATGATTTTTGACGGAGAAAAGCTTACCGATTTACTCGAGCCCCTGGAGTTGAGCTGGAAAGCACGCAGAAACAAAGAACTTGCCCTGATGGAAGACTTGGTGCC
>NZ_JAIUMX010000062.1:0-20648 GCF_022565315.1 Cyclonatronum sp.
GAGCCCGAAAGCCTGTACTATCACAACGGCGTTTCCACCATCGGCGCCTTCATCAGCGGGGCGAACAACAACGGCGCGCATTCCCCGAATGCCATCACCGCCATGTTCATCGCGCTGGGTCAGGATGTGGCCAACGTGTCCGAATCTTCGGCCGGCATCCTCTACTCCGAGCTAACCCCTGAAGGCGATCTGTACATCTCGCTCACCATCCCCTCGCTTATTGTGGCCTCCTACGGCGGCGGCACGGGCCTGGCCACACAGCGCGAATGCCTCGAAATCATGGATTGCTACGGGCGCAACAAAGCCCGCAAGCTGGCTGAAATCATCGCCGGTGTAGCCCTCGCGGGTGAGCTTTCCCTCGGTGCGGCTATCTCCTCACTCGACTGGGTTTCAAGCCACGAGAAATACGGCCGTAACCGCTAATATTTTTCAGGTTTTTTTCAGGGTGATGGGTTTCGAGGCCGGAACCCGTCACCCTTTTCATTTTTCCAACTACTCATCTTTCAACTTCAGACTATTTGAAAACGCATCTTTTACTTGATATGGACGGCGTTGTGCTCCACGACAACGACCTTATTCCGGGAGCTGACCGCTTCCTCGAAAAAATTATGGCGCGGGGCATCGACTTCCGCTTCATCACCAATTATCCGTCCCAAACACCGGCCGATCTTCAGAACCGGCTCCGTGCTGCGGGAGTTGACATCCCCGTAGAAAAATTCTTCAACTCGGCCATGGCTACCGCGGCCTTTCTGTCGAAACAGAGCGGTAAGAAAGCCTACGTAATCGGGGAGGGCGCCCTCACACACGAGCTGTACAAAATCGGATTTACGGTCACGGATATTGATCCGGATGTGGTGGTGGTGGGCGAAACCCGCTCCTACAACTGGGAGATGATCCGCAGGGCCTCGCACTTTGTGAAAAACGGCGCCCGGTTTATTGCCACAAATCCTGATGTGGCCGGTCCCGGCGGCTCCCCGGCCTGTGGTGCGCTTTGTGCCCCGATTGAGCGCATCAGCGGCAAGAAGCCGCTTTACATCGGCAAGCCCAGCGCCTTCATGCTGCGTGCAGCCCTCGACAGCATGAAAGCACACAGCGAAAACTCCCTGATTATTGGCGACAACATGCAGACCGATATCCTGGCCGGCGTACAGGCAGGAGTGCAGACGGTGCTCGTACTGAGCGGCTACAGCCGCCTGGAAGACCTCGATATGTTTCCGTACCGGCCCAACCACATTTTTGAATCCCTCGAAAAAGTCGATCTTGAACAGCTTGATCTTTAATTTCTGATTACCACATATTTAAATCCGCAATCTTTCCCATCCTGTGAGGTATCCTTTATGATGAACTTAACTGACTTTAGCCTGATTAAGCGCTGTATGTGCTGCCTGCTGTTTGCCCTTCCGCTGCTTGCCTCCTGTGCCGGCGAGGAACCGGCGGAAACCGTGCCCGGACCCGCCGTGCTGATTCCTTCAGCGGCCTATTCAGACGGTACGCCGTATTTTAAAGATGACCGGATTTTCCTCGACGACTACAGCAATGCCCTGCACGCCATTTTCATGACGGCCGGCAACTCCCGCAGCTCAGAACTGGCGAGTGAGAACTACCGTCCGGAGCTGGCTGAGCTGTCTGGTAAGCGGGCGGCAAAATGGCTTGACCTGGTGCGGGTCACAGACTCCTTCTTCAACAGCAGCGGCCGCTTTATGCCCTATTTCACCCGCTACGGCGAGGGATTTGCACCGGCTCAGAAAACCGACCTTTCCGTTTATCCGCACCTGGTTTATTCGTACCACATGCATCACCGCGGAGACCGTTTTGCAGGAACAGAAGAAGGGCTGGATCAGCGCCTTTTCTTCGAGCCGCTTAACTTCATCGTTTCACCGGGACGCTACCTGCTGCAAAACCATTACCGCGACGGGGCGTTTTTTGATGATGACGGCCGTATCGATCACCGCAGCATGAGCTACGGCCTGGGCGGCATTCACGGGCACATCTACGCCTGGGTGATTTGGGCCAAACCCGACGGCGAAGACAACATGGGCCTGGTTGATGAAGCCCGGCTGCGCGGCTGGATGCAGTACTCCAAAGAAGACCTCGCCGAAATTGCTATGGAAGCTGCAGAATACCTCAACAACGCCTGGGACAGCAACCGGCAGATCTATGTTTTCCGGGATGATATGATGGAAGCTGCATGGTCAGTCGATGCCCTGGGCGCGATGATCCGTGGCCACAAAGCGCTGTACGAAGTGCTGTATATGTTTGGCTCCGGCATGGAAAGCATGCGGGCGGCGCGGCAGCTCTTCGACCGCTCGGTAATCTTGTTCGAACATGCTGAAAGCCTTGCCAAACCCTGGGGCTTTCCGCAGCGGATTTCATTTACCGCAGAGGGCCCCAAAGCAGCCGCAACCTACACCGAGCCGTATCATACGTTTCAGTTTCTGAACCACATCGGAGGCGGCTTCTCGTGGGACCGTGAGCTGGAAGGAACTGCCGGCTTTATCCGTCAGTTTCAGCCGGATATCCCGCGTCGTGTCGGTACCCTCAGCGACCTGATCCTGCAGGGGAGCCTCGACCACATGATGCCCGCCGGCAGAATCGTGCATCAGCTCTCTTATGAAAACGGCAGCGTGATCGATTCCTCCGCGCGAATCTCCGCAGCCGGTATGTTCGTAACCGCCGCCGGCAATATGTACCGCAAAGGCACCGCCTTTGAGCGCGCCTCAGACTGGCCCAGCGTAACAGCCGACGTACGCGAACGCAGCCGCCTGCTCTACGACGCCAAAGTTTCCCACACAGAGCTTATTGAACTGTTTTTGGGGGATTGATACTGATACAGAATAAAGCGAAGTCGTATAAGTATGTGCTTATACGACTTCAAAATTCTGACCCATTAACCCGCTTTTATCGTACCTAATAACCACCCGGAAGTCGCTTAAGTTGGTTTTTTTTTACTTGTATGGCTTGAGTGGGTATTTTGGGGTTTTTCAATATGAAGTTTTTCGCTTACTCTCTTTCGAGATTCTAAATTAAACTTCTAATACATTATTAAGTTGGAACTTATGCGCCATTGGCGTACTTTTTTATTAAAAATAAAACCTTTACTTAATTGCGTTCTTTGAAAGCTTTATTTTTATGAAACTGACCAAAAAGACAGTTTCTGATAAGGAATACCGTTTACTTAATTGCAGTTATCGGTTAGTCCAGAATTCGGCGATGTTATAAAGGAAGCGGTGGCATCCGTGTAATTTATTACTACTTCGCTAAGGATGGTGAAATTTATATGCTCTATGCATATCCGAAAAGCGACAAAAACAGACCGCCTGCTGGCGGATTCCTGCTGAGGTGTAAGCGTTTGTTGCATATATTCGGTCATGCTCGCCATGCAGCAGAAATGCCAGACCCCTATAAAAATGAAAACTTATTCGCTCCTAAATCGACAATGGAATGTGAAGTACATCTTTAATACGCATGCAAACAAGTTTTACAGCATATTTATAGCTCCTTCATCCGTTTATATGCTATAAAAAGCAACTATTTTAACCCTAAACCTATGCTTTTCGACGCTAAATAATTGACACTATGGATACCAAAGAACTTATTAAAGAAATACAGAAACTACCTGTAAGAAAGCGGATTTATGTAATTGAGCGTTCAATGAATTTAATCCGTAAAGAAGAAGACGACGACGAAATGAAAAAGGCAGCTGAAGAATTGTACGAAGACTATCTTAGGGACAAAGAATTAACTGCATTTACGAATCTCGATTTTGACCACTTCTATGAAACAAGGTGAAATCTGGTTAATTAATCTTGACCCAACCGTAGGTGCCGAGATTAAAAAGACAAGACCTGCGATAATAGTGAACAACAACGCACTGGGGAAATTACCCCTGAAAATAATTGTGCCAATTACAGACTGGAAAGACAGATACGAAACTGCGATATGGATGACAAAACTTAAGCCAGACAAAGAGAATGGATTAACAAAGGTTTCTGCGGCAGACAGCTTTCAAGTCAGGTCAGTTTCACAAGAGAGAATTTTAAAGCAAATAGGGACTGTTTCAGAGACAATTATGAACGAAATAAGAATTGGGCTTGCGAAAGTACTGTCTATCGAAAGTGAATAATTACGCCACACAACTTTCTATACCTGCTAATTACGGGAGCAGTGTAGTTTTCTGAGTATCTGCTTCGCGTTTTATTTGGCATCAGTGGATAGTTACGCAGCACGTAACCCACCGCAAGTATGATATTAGCATTGACGCTATCAATAAAAAAGTCATGGTTGCTCGGCCATATAACAAACCTTTCCTGCTGACGGATGCTTCAATTCATGTCTTATCGCTCCGCAGCAGATATATCAGGCCGTTATCCTGCATCCTCAATAACAGATAGCACTTCAATCAACAAAATTCATAAACCTACATTTCCTGATTTCACAACCATGAAAAAATTCCTGGATCATCTCGTTTGGATGTTCGGCGGTATCTGCCTGATCGTATTTTTGATTGAGTATCCTTTCAGCCTTTACCAGGGTACCGAGTTCGCCCTTCCTGCCAGATCATTTATCACCTATCTGCTGTTTAGCGCTGTGTATGCCTCTTATCAGCTCATTAAGGCCAGAAAGGCGAATGAACAGCAGGCGGCAGGAACAGCCTGATCAGGTATCCGACGGGGTTAAAGACTAACCTCAGGGTTCCGCTGCAAGCGCTGCGCGGGGAAGATGGGCGGGCCTTTTTTTTGAAGAGCCGTTTCGATACTACCCCAAAAATGCTCCTCAAGATTGCAAAAAGACCTCGAAATGACTCTAAAATCAATTTTCTTAGCGGTTTCCCCATTGAGGGGCGTTTCTTCTTGATGCGCAAGGATGTGCTGCTTATGTTCTTTTTTGGTCGCTCCGTTACATAAACGCCGGTCCATCACATAAACGAACCGTATCCCGGAGGTACTGCAATGAATAAACTGGTTTTCATCTCTTCATTTCTTGTCACAGCAATAATTTTCAGTTCGTGCTCAGGTATAACCGGCAGCACTGAGGAACCGGTATATGAGTTTTCAGAAGAATCATTTTTTGTGGATGGTAAGGAGATTAAAACCTTCCGAAGCCTCAATGTAATCTCTGTTGGCCTAAAACCGGATACCGACGCGGATGCTTTTCATGATTATATAAACGATATGGGTCTTCAGCTTATCTCAGCATTCACACATCAGCATTATTCCAGGATTCCTGACTCGCAGCTGAGTAGCCTGTCACCTGTTATACTTTTACTTCCCCCCGGTGCAGATAACGCTCAGTTCTACAGTTTTTCAGATAATCTTCGGGAAGACAGCTTCGCTAATAACCCGTTTATTCGTTACTCACTGCCTGCTTACTCAAGTGATCCCGAAAAAGAGGCCTGGTATTATCCGAACAATTTAATCTCTGTAAAGCCTTCAGCAGAGGACTTTTCGGTATCTGAACTCTCAGCTCAGTTTAGCCTCGAATTTCTGTCAAAAAATTCCCAAATTGATCTGTACTTATTTAGGGACAATGCCTTTAGGCACGGCACGCCCTATACGCTCGCCAAAAATATATACGAGTCCGGAAATTTCAGATATGTGGTTCCCGATGGTTTCTGGCAGATCGTTCGTCATTAAACTTTTTTCTAACGGGCATAATGATTCGCTTTGCAGGCTATTCTGCATTCTTGCAAGGCACAACATTCTTTCTGTACCTGCATAAATTGTCAGACAAAGCCAATAATTTGGGATTTGCACCTTAAACGCTGCGTATAGCCCCCCAACCGTGCATCCTGTGCCGTATTGCCGTGAAGTTTCCGGGGCTGAGTTTGGGCTTGCCATCCCAGGTGTAGGCGGCCAGCGTTTCGCCTTTGCCGATGCTGTAATCGAGGCAGCACACGTTGTGGCGGAACAGCGCCGGATCGCCCTGCAGCCAGTAGTGCCCGAAAAACACGGGCTTTTCCGCGGAACCGTAGTGCCACCGGTCGGGCAGTAAGTCGAGGACTACGGGGGCATCTCCGCAGTCACAGTCAGGCTTCACGCGCAGATCGTTGTAGGTGGCGCCCTCCGGATTCTCCCACCAGCGGATGCGCATGTTGTAGCGGATGTGCCCGTCTTTGTCGTAAAAAAACAGGCCTTCGGGCAGGTCGATTTCGCGGCCTTTCAGCACGACTTCCACCGCGTCGTAGAGTTCAGAGCCGCGCGCTGCGGCTTCGGTGAGCAGGCTGTCGCTCAGGCGCGCTGCCGGCATCCGGTCGCGCAGAAACGCAATTCGGGTTTCATCCCAGCAGGCATGCACGGCTCGGAAGCCGTCTTCCTCCAAAAACAGCGGGAGCGAGAGCAGCCAGTCGCGGTATTTCGAAAAGGAGGTATTGTGACGCGCCAGCCCCGCAAGGGTTGCTTCGTGCTGTTTGGTGTTTTTGGCCGTATGCGGCCGCAGCGGCTCCCCCGCTTCACCCGGGGTATGATAGCAGAGGGCGTTAAATTCGTGGTTGCCCATCAGCGCTAAAGCCTCCCCGGCCTGCTCCATGCCCATTACCAGATCGAGCACTTCTACGCTTTCGCTGCCCCGGTCGATGTAGTCGCCCACGAAGAGGGGTTTGCGTTTTTTTTCAGGATGGATGTAGCCCTCACCGGCTTCGCGGTAGCCGAGGGTTTGGAGCAGCTGCCGCAGCTCGAGCACGTGCCCGTGAATATCACCAATTATATCGTAACGGATGTCGGCCATGATGGTTTTGTTAGGTTGAAATTGCATCTCACCGTCTCATAATAAACCTTTTTTGCAGCGATGCACAGCGTATTTGAACGAGAGCTGACCGATTTTACAGCAGCGGTTTAGGCTTCAGCCGCGATTGTGGTATATTTGCCGTCCGCTTGATGAATTTATTTTTTAATTGAAAAGATCAGACCCTCCCATGAGTGAAACCGTATCTGAAACCGGCGCTTTAACCGACGTCCAAATCCTGAGCACGGTAGCCGGCAAGCTTGGCTTCTCGGTCAAACAGGTCAGCAAAGCCGCTGAGCTTTTTGACGAAGGTGCCACCATCCCGTTTATTGCGCGCTACCGGCAGGAAGTAACCGGCGGACTCGATGAAGTTCAGCTGCGCAACCTGCGCGACGAGCTGGAATTCCGCCGGCTGCTCGAGCAGCGCCGTGAAACCATTATCGAGAGCATCCGCAAGCAGGAAAAGCTCACCCCCGAACTCGAGCAGGCCATCCGCGCCGCTACGGAGCTTACCACCCTCGAAGACCTTTACCTGCCCTACAAGCCCAAGCGCAAAACCCGCGCCTCGGTGGCCATCGAACGCGGACTCGAGCCGCTTGCCGACCTCATCTGGCTGCAGGAAACCGAAACAGGGGAGGTGGAAGAAATCGCATCCCACTATGTTGATCCCGAAAAGGACGTGCCCGATTTAGAAGCGGCCCTCGCCGGCGCCCGCGATATTGTGGCCGAGCGCGTGAGTCAGCATGCCGAAGTTCGGGAAATGCTGCGCGATCAGCTGCGCAATTTCGCCACCCTCGTGTGTAAAAAGGTGGATGATGCCACCGATGAAAAGGGCACCTACGAAACCTACTACGACTTTCAGAGCAAGGTGAAGTACGTGAAGCCCTATCAGGTGCTGGCCATCGACCGCGGCGAGCGCGAAGGCATTCTGAGTGCCAAATTTGATGTTTGGGAAGAGCGCACGCTCGAGGAAATCGACAACATCCTCATCACCAACGACAACGCCATCTTTGTGGAGGAGCTGGAGGATGCCATCGAAGATGCCTGGAAACGGCTGCTGAACCCTTCCCTGAGCCGCGAAATCCGCAATGAGCTGTCTGAAGCTGCCGGCGAGCACGCGATCAGCATGTTCACCGAAAATGTCCGGAACCTGCTGCTTCAGCCGCCCTTTTCCACCAAAATTGTGATGGGCATCGACCCGGCCTACCGCACCGGCTGCAAGGTAGCGGTGGTTGACCAAACCGGGGCGTATCAGGAGGGCACAACGGTTTTCCCGACGCCGCCTTTTTCGAAGATTGCGGAAGCGAAAGTTGTGCTGGCCCGCCTCATCCAAAAATACAAGGTAGATCTGATTGCTATCGGCAACGGCACGGGCAGCCGGGAAACCGAGCAGGTCGTTGCCGAGCTGATCAGCGATATGCGCGCCGCTGATCCGAAGCTGGAAATCGCCTACCTCGTTACCAACGAAGCCGGCGCCTCGGTGTACTCCGCAAGCGACGAAGCACGGGAGGAATTCCCCGAGCTCGATGCGGCACAGCGCGGCAACATTTCCATCGCCCGGCGCGTGCAGGATCCGCTGGCGGAGCTGGTAAAAATCGACCCGAAATCCATCGGGGTGGGTCTGTATCAGCATGATGTGAATCAGGTGAAGCTCAGCCGCGGGCTGGGTGATGTGGTTGAGAGCTGCGTAAACCACGTAGGCGTGAACCTGAACACCGCAAGCGCGGCCCTGCTCACCTATGTTTCCGGCATGAGCAAAACCATCGCGCGAAAAGTAGTGGCGCACCGCGGCAAAATCGGCAAGTTTGCCAGCCGCGACGAGCTTCAGGATGTGCCCGGCGTGGGGCCGTTCCGTTTTCAGCAGGCCGCAGGTTTCCTCCGGATTCCGGAATCGCCGAATCCGCTGGATAACACCGCCATCCACCCGGAAAGCTACGAGGCCACCAAAAAGCTGTGCGACAAGCTCGGCATCGACCTCACGCGGCTGCCGGATGAAAAAGACCTGCTCCCGATCAAACTCCGCAACCTGAAGGTGAGTGAGCTGGCCCGCGAGCTTGAAGTCGGGGAGCCGACCCTGGCGCTCATCATCGAAAACCTGCTCAAGCCGGGCCGCGACCCGCGGGAAGACCTTCCCAAGCCGCTGCTCCGGCAGGATGTGCTCAAAATCGAGGACCTTCACGAAGGCACCCGCCTGCAGGGCACCGTTCGCAATGTGGTCGATTTCGGCGCCTTTGTGGATATCGGCGTAAAGGTTGACGGGCTGCTGCACGTCTCACAAATGCGTACCGACGGCAAGCGCGTCGAAAACGTGCTCGAAGAAGTAGCCGTTGGGGATATTATCGAGGTGGAGGTCACCACGGTTGACATCAAGCGGCAGCGCATCGGCCTGAAGCGGGTGTAGCCGGGGTGCTGATCGGGCTTGACGGCATCAGATTACATCACCGCACCACAGCCTTACGAAGCCTGAGCAGCTGAAGCATCCGGCTAAGGCCTGTGAGGCCATCCATCGGTAAAAAACAAAACTAAACAAAAAAGCCGGATGAACGCGCATTTGCGGTTCATCCGGCTTTTTTGGTTATTTATTAATGGAGAGGATTCGTTAAATCTTCATTGAGAGCTCGGGTTATCCGCCCAATCCTGATCATTGGGGTTGAAGAAGCTGTTCCTTAAATCTCTCAAGTACCTGAATTACCTGTTGCCTTGATACTGTGGGGAAATCTTCGAGGAAATCGTTCATACCATGACCGGTTTCCAGATATTCTATAAATGTACTGACCGGCACACGTGTACCTTTAAAAACGGGTGTACCGCCCAGAATGTCCTTACGAGTTTCGATCAGTTGGTTTAGCGCATCCATTTTACATAGTATTTATTGAGGTCGGTTTGTTCTGAGCTATAATTTTCCGGTCTTTCAGTTCTTCCAAGCCATATAAATCTATACAATGCAGCCCAATAGTGCAACAGACCAAACTATCCTGTAAGTCCGGCACAACCGGAAGTCACCCAACAGGCTCCAAACCAAAAAAGCCGGATGAACGCGCATTTGCGGTTCATCCGGCTTTTTTTATATGATGCGAAAACAGGTTTGATGCTTATTTCAGGAACCTCCCTTCAGCGGGATAAGCAGTGTGACCTATCCCTGCGCTGCGCATCAATCAGGAGTTTCATGCAGCAACAATTGGGTGATCTATTTTACCCCTTGCATACTTTAGTGCTGCGGTAATGTCTTCAATTTCCAGGTCCGGAAACTCTTCCAGCACTTCATTTTGTGTCAAACCCTCTGCCAGAAGATCCAAAATATCAACAACTCTTATACGCAACCCGCGAATACACGGCCTGCCTCCACACTGATCCGGATTTAAGGCAATTCTGCTGCTGAGGTTTTTCATATAATTAAACGCTGATTTTTTGTCGTTATCTCTCAAAGTAATCATTAGCGGCGACATTCTGAAGCAAATCTGAGATTTTTGCAGCTGCACCTGTGTTCACAACCCGGACAATGAATTGAACTTTGCCTGGATGCTGTGGGGGCGCATGGAATACTGGTCAAATCAAAATCCCGGATTTCACCAATATGTGATGTAAGCTTTAGTTTACTGATCCGGGCTCTAAAATAAAAAAGCCGGATAAACGCGCATTTGCGGCTCATCCGGCTTTTTTTGTTTTTGTGTGATGCGGAAGCCCGGGTTTAGGCGGGCTTCCGGTATCAAATCACGTATGTGCGCTTAGCAGGCATCGGGGTTGGCGATGCAGGGGTTGTCGTTGCGCTCATCGTTCTGGATGGGGATGCCTCTCCAGGCACCAACCGGCTGACCGGTACGGCCTGTGCCGGGGGTACCAAGTACCTCCGCATTCCAGACGCCAAAACGCAGCATATCAAACATGCGAACGCCCATCAGGAAGAGTTCTTTGTCGCGTTCTTCGATGATGATTTGCTCGGTAATAGGGCCGGCAAGCGGACTGATACCGTGCGAGTCGCGCACTTCATTTACCAGGGCAAGGCCGTCACCGGTTTGGCCGTGCAGGGCAGCAAGCTCTGCAAGGATGAGGTGATTTTCCTGCCAGGTAAGGAAATCCATAGGCGAAGCCTGAGTCGGGTACATATCCTGCTGGAAGCGGGGCTCATCAACATTCACGAGGCCTGCAGGGGCCTGACGCAGGCGCACACGGGTAGCTTCTTCGGGGTTATCCTCGATATACTGCGCAAAGCGGTAGTCGGGGATTACCTGAATGCGGCCGTCGCCGGCTGCAAAGAAGTACTCGTTAGCGGCCTGAACATTGTGCAGGCTCTGGAAAGGCGCATCGCCGGGCTCCATCCCGTTTTGGGCTGCTGCGAATGATTCCGCATAGTTACCTAATAACAGGTGCATTCTGGCACGCATGGTATTAATGATGCGGACTTCCTCTTCGGTTGCAACAACTTCGGCAGCAGCAAGCCGCGGCAGTATTTCGGTTACAGCCATATCAGCGGCACGAATTACCGGGCTCCGGTCGATTGGTGCACCAAAACTGCTGATACAATCGGCAGCAGGTGTTCCGATACCGGCATCTTCACCGCAGGCAAAATCTTCGAAGTAAAAGCCGATCATATAGCGGGCCAGTGCTCCGTAAAAATTACCGGTAAAGGTTGCACGATCGAACACATCCTGAGACAGTTCACCTTCAATACGTGCGATGCGCTCAAGCAGATCGTCGGAAAGCAGCCGCCAGTTGTTTAGCGGGTTGTAGGCATTCCGGATGGTGTTGTTACTGAACGCCGTCTGATCGCCCACACCGCGGAAATTGCTCGCGATATCACGATAGGTCGGGAAAGTTGCCAGATCCATCACTTCATCAAAAATAAGCTGATCGGCAGTAAGGTCGGCAATGAGGCCGAGGCGGGTCCAGGTGAAAGCGAAACGTGCTTCCACACCTGTAATCAGAAACGGGATCTCGGCCGGGTCGTCGAGGAATTCATCCTCGGTAACATCAATTGGTTCTTCTGTACTCAGAACCCAGTCTTCACAGGCAGCAAGCATAAAACTTGTTACCAGAAGCAGGATTCCGGGAATTAAATATTTTCTCATGTTCTGGTTCTCCTATGATTAAAATCCGAGTGATACCGTGAAAAAGAACTGACGTGCCGGAGGCATCGTCAGGAAATCCTGACCACGGATCAGGCTTCTTGCGCCGTCGAAGTTCACTTCCGGATCGAGACCGCTGTACAGGGTGCTTGTAAGCAGGTTGCGGCCGCCGGCTGAAACAGACAAGCTATTGATGTAGTTACCGGCATCGGTGCGGCGAAGCAGCTCGTTAAAGCTGTAGCTTACGGAAACTTCACGAAGCTTCAGCCAGTCAGCCCGCTCAATCTGGTTGTAAGGGAAAGCGGTGTTCAGGCGCGCAAGGCGATTGGCTACATCGATGTACTCTTCCGTACCAGGCGTAAGATCAGCAAAACGGGCATTCAGTTCGCTAAATTCGCGGTCGTTGCCAAAAGAAATGGCAAATTCCCGGGTGTTGTTGTAGATGTACAGATCAGCCGCCCAGTCAACCAGAGCATAAATATTCAGGTTGCGGAAAGCACGCAGGTTCATAGCAAAAGAACCGGTGTGCTTCGGAAACGGGCTTCCCACTTCTGAGCGATCCGTTTCAGCATCTACGCCTACGAAAACGCCGGCGTCATTAAAGAGGGCACCGTTTACGCGCTGTACAAAGAAAGCCGAGCGCTCGATGCCTTCAGCCAGCACCTGTACACTGAAGCCGTCAAAGATCGGCTGTGCGCCGCCAAGATCGGTAACTTCAGAGCGCTGGTAGGCATAGGCAATATCGAAATCGAGACCGAATTCACGGCTTTCATAAGCGTTGATGCTCAGCGTTGCTTCCAGACCATGACCTTCAACACCACCTACGTTAAAAGGCACCAGGTTAATTACCCCGGTTGATGAAGCACGACGGAAATCAATGATGGAATCCTGTGCCCAAAGCTGATAGTAGGTCAGATCCAGCCCAAAACGGCCGAGGAAGTCTGCTTCTACACCAAGCTCAAGCTCACGAATGCGCTCCGGCTTAATTTCCGGATTACCCACAAAGCTGATAATACCACCGGTTCCGTAAGCGGAGTTGGCTCCGGCCCAGAGGCGCTCTGCACCGTCGTTGAAGCCGGGCAGCTGGCCTGTTTCACCGTAGGCAGCGCGTAGCTTGAGGAAGTCGATGTAGGAAGGCAGGTCGAGGATGTTATCCAGACGGACCGCGAAGCTCGCCTTCGGATAGAAAATATTCGGCGCTTCATCACCGATAGAAGCGGCAAAATCCTGACGGCCACCCACGCTCAGCATGTACTGATTGCGGTAGTTGAAATTTTGCTCGAAGAAAATACCGGCTTCACGGTTATTCAGGAAACCTTCGTTGGCATCAATGAAATCATCACCGGCACCAATGTTGGAAATCAGTGCTGAAGCAAAACCGCGCTTCTGATTGAAGCTCTGGCGAAGGGTACGCTCAAAGAGCTGTGCACCAACCACGCTTGAAGCACTCAAGCCGTCAACTATGTCGTAGCTGTAGCGCGCATTAATGTCGTAAGTAAACTGCTCATTGGTGCGATTCAGAATGTAGCGCTGACCGGCAGTACCGGGGCCCGTTACAAAGAAACCGGGAGGGATGGTTTCATCGCGGCGCAGGCTTGAGCCGTCGAATCCGACCTGAGCATTCAGCTCCAGGTTCTCAATCGGGCGGTACTGAAGGTTCACCGAACCGAGGAAACGGTTCTGACGGGTAATGTCTTCGATCGCGTTGATGGCTTCTTCAGCAGTAAAGCCGAAGGTGCCGTCGTCGCCGCCCGGTGCCAGAATTACGTTGCCGAGGTAGCCGATTACGTTGTTGTCGTTATCCGGCAGGGCAATTTCATTCATGGTGAAGCCGGCGCTTACGCCAATGGTGAGGTCTTCACGGGGGAAGGCATCGAAGTTGGCACGGAAGCTTTGGCGATCCATGTAGTTACGGGGCAGGATCCCTTCTTCCAGACGCTGGTCGTAGGAAGTGTAAAAGCGGATGAATTCAGAACCACCCTGTGCATTAATGTTGTAATGCTCGAGCAAACCGGTACGGAATACATCATTTATGCTTTGCTCAGAAAGGAAAGCACTGGTCTGACTTTCGCGGGCGAAATCACTCACACCGCGGGTTGTGCGAACATTCACACTAAGGCCACCCTGATCGCCAAGTGCCTGACCCCGTTTGGTCGTTATCAGTACTACGCCGTTGGAGCCGCTTGTTCCGTAAAGTGCTGCTGCAGCCGGACCTTTAAGAATATCGATGGAAGCGACCTCGTCCATATTAAGGTCGGCAAGTGTTCCCACGCCCTGACCGCCACGGCCGGGCCCTGCGATTTCAGAGTTATCGATGCGGATACCATCGATAAAAATTAAAGGCTGACCCTGCCCTCCGAGTCCGCCGCCGGCACGTACATTAAAACGTACCCCGGAACCTACGGTACCACCTGAAGGCTGAACGCCTACACCGGCAACACGGCCGCCGACAAGCTGGGAAAGATCCTGAAAGGAAACATTATCGGTGAATTGTGTTGCATCAATACGCGACACAGCCACTTCAGAGATTTCCCTTGATGTGCGTGACGCGATACCAGTTACCACAACTTCTTCGCGGCCCGTAGCATCGGCCCGCAGCGTAGCGTTATATGTATTTTCCCCTGCTGAGATGGTTATTTCTGTTGTAATCGAGCGATAACCAACAAATGAAAACCTAACCTGATAGGTACCGACAGGGATGTTATCTACACGGTACACACCACTTAAGTTAGTTGGTGCACCTCGTCCTAATTCTGTAAGTAAAACCGTAGCTCCAATGAGTTCTTCACCCGTTGTTGCATCGGTCACTGTACCAGAGAGCGTCCCGGTCTGTGCCTGCATGCTGCCCGCACTTAATAGGCAGAATACAACCACAGAAGCCGTTAGCGTAAGTATCTTCTTTAGCATACTGTATGACCTCTTGATTGATGGATGTTTTTCGAATCATCAATCTAATTTTTAAGCATATCAAATGAAAGAAACCAGGTATGAAGGAAAAAAATGTACCCCTTAGTAATTTATAAATAACGACTTATGCCGCAAAATACATGGTATTAAAAACGACAATCATAAACCATGTAAATGCATTTATTTTAAACACAACCACCTATGATTCATACAGTTAACCAAATGATCTGCCAAAATAATGCAGCAACCAGGCTACAACAACCCGTTGTTTGCTTATACAAATTAATAACTATTTAAGAGTATGCTCTTATAAATCATTGTTGTAAATTTGATTAAACTCAGACTACAGACAATTTCCGCAATCCCGATTCAATTTATTTTCTTCTTGCCATATAAATTTTTCATAACAAAAATGATACACTTGATTATGTACCGTTTTTATTTACATGCTTAAAATACATCCTTCATTGAGCCGGAGAGCATCAGCTGTAGTTGATAAACTAAACAAACGTAACTTCATGTAAGCCCGACATTGTGCTAAAAAGTAATGTGCCGGCAAAGAATACAGAGTGCATTGTCTTTAAACGTAAATACTCAACTCTCATTTACGTCAACTAAAATAATAGCGTAAACTTTTCTCGTATCATCTTAACTACAGGTTTGTTTAATAGTTTTGGATTTATAAAATATTCAGACAAAACACTATGTTAACAGCCGATATGCCTGGTAGCGCTTCCATGATATTTTACACTTTTGTGATTTCTGAATATTTAGATTTGCATATACCTTCTTGTATTTGTAAACTCATAAATTAATTCCTGTCAACTCAACTATAGCCTTATTTATTGATGATATAAGGGTTGTTAGGCTTCAAATACCCGTGTATTGCTTTGTAAGCAACCGCACATTTTCTACTTAACCTAACTAAACTTCAAACATGATGCACAGAGTCATTCTGCTTGGGCTCATGCTTTTTTGTTTGTTATCCGGTTCTGCCTTTGCGCAAACCTATACCCTTAGTGGTACGGTAACAGACTCAAGAAGCGGCGAAGCCCTCATTGGTGTCAATATTTTTGTAACGGAGTTATCCGGCGGTGCTACTACCGACCTTGAAGGCCGCTATGAAATACCGCTCAGTCCCGGCACCTATTCGCTTGTGGTAACCTACATCGGCTACCGCACCCAAACCACTGAAGTAACCATCACTGACAGCAATGTCAGCCGCAATTTCAGCCTTGTGCTCGATCGCGTTGACCTCGATCAGGTTGTCGTAGTTGGTTTCGGTACCCGTTCCCTTCGGGATGTAACCGGCTCCATTGCTACGGTAAGCGGTGAAATGATTCAAAACACCCCCGTTAATACCCTCGAATCAGCAATACAGGGCCGCGTTGCCGGTGTATTCATCGAGCGTGAAACCGGAAAGCTCGGCGGTGCAACACAGGTACGTATTCGCGGCGGTTCTTCGGTAACAGGCGGCAATCAGCCGCTTTATGTTATCGACGGTATCCCGGTAACGATGGATGACCTTTCGGCCAATGCATCGGCAACCAACCCGCTTTCTGATATCAATCAGAACGACATCGAATCCATCGAGATCCTCAGAGATGCTTCTGCAGCAGCCATTTACGGCTCACGTGCATCCAACGGCGTAATTCTGATTACCACCAAGCGCGGCCGGGAAGGCCGTACGCAGTTCAGCTACAGCTTTCAGGCGGGCATCAGCGAGCCGACCAATCAGCGCGGTTTCCTTAACACCGCTGAATTTTTTGAGCTGTATGAAGAAGCCGCAAGAAACCGCGCTATCGACGACGGCGTTGACCCGGAAGTTTGGCTTGGTTTTTTCTATGAAGATATGGAATGGCTTTCCGCCGGCGAGTTTCGTCAGTTTGCCGACGGCAGCTGGGGATGGCGCGATGGCGTGGTTGATACCAACTGGGAGAAAGAAGCTTTCCAAAGTGCCGGCATGTTCCGCCATGAGCTCTCTGCACGGGGTGGTAACGACCGCACCCGTTTCTTCGTGAGCGGCAGCTACTCCGACGAAACCGGTATCCTTATTAATAACGATTTCGAGCGTATCGGCGCCCGCATCAACCTCGACCATACCGTAAACGACCGCTTCCTGATCGGTATGAACCTGAGCACCAACCGCAGCGTGATGAACCGGCTTTCTTCTGATAATGCCTTCGCCACACCTATGCAGCTGGTTGCACAGCCTCCGGTTACCCCCATTTTCGACCCCCGCACCTGCTTCGACGAAAATGAGGAAACCATCCCCGGCTGTACCCCCATCCTCAGCGGCGATTTCACCGAGTACTACAACGGACTGCTCCACCGCGACTACGCCGACTACGTAACCACCGTTTTCCGCACCATCGGCGGGGCTTACGGCGATTTCCGCGTTTCTCCGAACCTGAATATCCGTACCGAGTACGGCATCGACCTGCTCACGCAGAATGAAGATCAGTACTACGGCGCCCTCACCGCACGCGGTGTAGGCGGTAACGAAGGGCAGGGCCTTGGCTTCAGCCGCTGGGTTCAGATTCAAAACTGGACTTCCCAAACCTTCGCTACCTATCAGAACACCTTTCAGGATGTGCATGATCTTGAAGTTGTGGGCGGTTTCAGTGCTCAGCGCGTTACCGATACCCGTTCATTCGTAGAAGGCCGCGGTTTCCCCAACGATAACTTCCGTCGCATCGCAAGTGCCGCTGAAATTATCGGAGGAAGTTCTTCCGGCTCGGATTACTCCTTCATATCCTACTTCTCTCGCCTTAACTACAAGTACGACGAAAAATACCTGCTCTCTCTGAGCGGCCGTGTGGATGGTTCCTCCCGTTTCGGAGTTGACAACCGCTACGGGTTTTTCCCCGCCGCTTCTGTAGGCTGGATTATTTCTGAAGAATCTTTCATGCGCAATGCCACCTACTTCGACCTGCTCAAGCTGCGGGCAAGCTACGGCATCACCGGTAACGCGGCCATCGGTAACTTCGCCTCCCGCGGACTCTTCAGCGGCACCTCCTACGCCGGTTTCTCAGGCATTAACCCGTCGCAGTCGCCCAACCCGGATCTGCGCTGGGAGCAAACTGCGCAATTTGATCTCGGTATCGATTTCGGCATCCTCGGCAACCGTATCCGCGTTGAAGCCGATTATTACGTCAAAAATACCCGCGACCTGCTCCTGAACGTGAACGTGCCTGCCACAACCGGTTTCACCTCGCAGCTGCGTAACGTTGGTAAACTGGAAAACAGAGGCTTTGAATTCACCGTGAACACCTTCAACCTAACCGGTGAACTTCAGTGGACCTCGAACTTCAACTTCACGACCAACAACAACAAAATTACCGACCTCGACGGTCAGGTAATTACAGCCGGCTTCATCAACCGCGCTATTGAAGGTCAGCCGATCGGGGTGTTCTTCACCCGCGAATACGCCGGCGTTGATCCGGAAACCGGCAGTGCCCTCTACTTCGTAAACAGCGGCGACAACCCGCGCGAAACCACGACCAACCCGGCAAACGCTACAGAAGTAATTGTTGGCGACCCGAACCCTGATTTCATTGGCGGTTTCGGAAACAACTTTTTCTACAAAGGCATTGAGCTGAACGTGCTGTTCCAGTTTGTGTACGGCAACGATGTGTACATGCCGAGCGGCCGTTTCATGAGCGCAAACGCCTGGTTCTACGACAACCAGACCAAAGATCAGCTCAAGCGCTGGCGTCAGCCGGGCGATGTTACCGACGTTCCGCGCCCGGTACTGTTCCGTGCCAACGGTACTGCCCCCTCAAGCCGCTACATCGAAGACGGCTCGTACCTGCGCCTCAAAAACGTGACGCTTGCCTACAACCTGCCGAGTGCTTTCCTGAGCAACTACGGGCTCGACCGCATGCGCGTATATTTCACCGGGGTGAACCTGCTCACCTTCACCAAATATCCCGGATGGGATCCTGAAGTGAACACCGACTTCCTCGCCGGTAACATCAGCCAGGGTACCGAGTTCTACTCAGCCCCACAGGCCCGCTCTTTCACCTTCGGGATCGATATCGGTTTCTAAATGCCCATCCAAAAAGTATTTCACACTATGAAAAACACGAAATTTTCAATACTTACCCTTGCTGTGCTATTGGCGGGCTTTTTGATGATCTCCTGCGATTCGCTGCTCGATGTAGATCCGCAGCAATCTATTGATGAATCAGATGCCCTCAGCACCCCCGGTAATGTGCAGGCTGCCCTTGTTGGTGCCTACTCGCAGCACCGGACCGGCTCGCAATACGGCGGCCGCTACATGATGCTGCCCGACCTGCTCGCCGATGCCGGCGACATCGCCTGGACCGGCACCTTCTTCCAGCCGCGTGAAGTGTTCGACAAAGTCATCTCAGCCGACAACAGCTACACGCAGTCGGTCTGGGTTGGCTCCTACAACACCATCAACCGGGTCAACAACGTGCTCAGCGCCCTCGACATCCTCGATGAGCAGGATCGCGTGCGCGTAGAAGCTGAATCGCGCTTCCTGCGCGCAGCAGCGCACTTCGAACTCGTGCGGGTTTTTGCGAAAGCCTACAACGACGGCAACCCGACCCAAAACCCGGGCGTGCCCATTGTACTCACCCCGACCCGCGGTATCGACGAATCCAGCTTCCTGCCCCGTGCTACGGTTGAAGAAGTGTATCAGGCCGTAATTGCCGACCTCACCTTCGCCAAAAACAACCTGCCCGAAGCCAACGGCGTATTCGCCAACACCTTCGTTGCCAGCGCATTTCTGGCCCGCGTGCACTTCATGCGCGGCGAATACGCACAGGCCGCAACCGAAGCCACCCGCGTAATCGGCTCAGGCCGCTACAGCCTCATGCCAACCTTCGCCGGCGCCTTCAACAACGACGGCAACGTAGCAGAAACCGTGTACGGCATGGTCGTAACCCCTCAGGACGGCACCAACGAGCTGAACCTGTTCTACGCCTCATCCGATTTCAACGGCCGCGGCGATATCGACATCCTCGACCAGCACCTCGCCCGCTACGAAGCCGGCGATGCCCGCGCCGATTTCTTCTACACCGGCGGCGGCGCGCGCCGTTCGGCCAAATGGCAGACCTTCACCAACATCCCGGTGATCCGCCTTGCCGAGCTCTACCTCACCCGGGCTGAGTCGAACCTGCGGGCAGGTACTGCAACCGGCGACAGCCCGGCCAGCGACCTGAACGCCATCCGCACACGCGCCGGTCTTGCACCGCTCGCCGCCGCCGATGTAACGGTTGATGCCGTGCTCGCCGAGCGCCGCGTAGAGCTCGCCTTCGAAGGGCACCTGCTCCACGACCTCAAGCGCACCGGCCGCAGCATAGGCGATATCCCTTTCAATGCTGCTCAGCTCGTGTACCCCATCCCGCAGCGCGAAATGGAAGTAAACCCGAACCTGGTCCAGAACCCGGGCTACGGCAACTAAGCCATCCGCAACGCAACAAACCTCAAAAAAAAGGCAGCCTCCAAACCGGGGGCTGCCTTTTTTGTTTCAGTTTCAGCAATACCCCAAACGCCCGTTTGGGGATTCCTTGCCCGAGCGCGCTTACACCGGCAATTCTGTTTTTTATTTTTTGGGGGGAACTCCGTGAGCATCACGGTCAGCACCGGCAGATCAAAAGCCCCGGGCCTGCGGACAGTCCCGTGGTTTTTGGGCTCGGGATTCAGGGTGCTTGCGGAAATCGTGTCCTTCTATATGGTATTTAGCTTCAGCTCTTTCAGGTATTCGTTGTGTTCGGCAGTCTTTTCCTGAATGCGCTCATTAATGGCTTTCAGGCGCTCGTTCACTTCGCCCAGGTTAATTTTTATTTCATCTTCTGCGGTGCTTACATAGCGGGAAATGTTCAGATTGTAACCGTTCCTCTCGATTTCTTCCATCGAAACTTTACGGGAATATCGCTCTGTCTCTTTCCGGTACTTGTAGGTATCAACAATGTTTTTGATGTTGGC